>JAQTNJ010000015.1 GCA_028713955.1 Syntrophorhabdaceae bacterium | reverse complement strand
TGCTCATGAGCGTGAACAGGACATGGGTGCTGGGATGCTTCTTTATGATAACCGGATACTTCACGCCCGGCTCGTACGACCGCAAAGGTACCGTAAGATTCATAGAAGACCGGATTATCCGGATCGGCATACCGCTTGCGATCTTTGCACTCCTGATACGACCTTCGATCGTATACATGATGAACAGGGAGACCCTCGCCGTACAATACTCCTTCTGGGAGAACATATACCTTCTGAAGAACGTTGCGCCGGGACCTGCGTGGTTCTTAGAGGTGCTCCTGGTCTTTTCGATCATGTATTCCCTGTGGCGCCGGTTGCGAAAACCTTCTGATGCATCGAAAAACAAGGGCATGTCGTTTCCCGGGGACAGGGTTATTATCGTTTCCATCCTTGTCCTCGCCGCAGCGACCTTTGTGATCCGCATCTATTTTCCCACAGAAAGGGAGATCTTTCATCTGCGGATCGGCAACTACACGGGATATGTAGCGTTCTTTGCCGCAGGGGTCGTGGCGTACCGCAATAACTGGCTCCAGGGCATAACAGAACCCATAGGCAAAAGGTGGTCGATGATCACGGCGGCAGCGGTCCTCGCATACTGTATCATTGTTATCGTTGCATGGTCGTCGCATATGAGCCTTTCTTTTCTCAGAGGAGGTCTCTCCCTGAGGACGCTTCTGGCAACGTACGTGGAAACGGTTATTGCTGTCGGGAGCATGATAAGCCTCTCCTATATCTTCAGGAAGTTCTTCAATGGGCAGCCGGGGGTCGTGAAAGGGATGGCTCAGGATGCATACGCGGTCTTTATCTTTCATGCGCCCATTATCGTCGCCTACACCTATCTCACCAGAGACATCCTCAGCGGCAACCCCTTCCTGAAGTTCATAACGGCGTTCATTGCCGGCAGCGCGCTCTGCTTTCTCGTATGCCATTACGTCATAAGAAAGCTGCCCTTTGCGAAAAGGATACTCTAAGGGATGGATACGGCAAATACAGAGATTGTAACCGATAGGTCGGCACAGCGCTGGATAACGATCAGCATTGCCTTTGCCGCCTTTATGTCCAAGCTCGACGGTTCCATCGTGAATATCTCCCTGCCTGCTATTTCCCAGTATTTCAATGTAGGAACGAGCGACGTCTCCTGGGTGATGCTGGGCTACCTCCTGATCCAGACCAATACAATGCTCATTACGGGCAAGCTCGGCGACGTCATCGGACTCAAGAAAACATTTCTTATCGGTTATAGTGTGTTTACCGCAGGTTCTCTCCTGTGCGGGCTTTCGCCCGGCATCAATATGCTCATCATCTCCCGCTGTCTCCAGGGCATTGGCGGGGCGATGATCATGACCAGCGCCTTCGCCGCCATACCGAAATATCTGCCCGATACGATCATCGGCTCAGCCTTCGGTATCGCCGCTACCGGCGCCGCACTCGGCCTGATAGTCGGCGCCCCTCTCGGGGGATTCATAACCGGTCTGTTTTCCTGGCACTGGATATTCCTCATCAATATTCCCATCGGGATCGTTGCGGTCCTTGTCGCGCAGAAGGTGATACCTGAGAAAAAGGCGACAGCAGGTGATGTCCGCACCAAGGGAAAGGGTTTCGATATAGCAGGCGCAGGCTTAAGCTTTTTCGGACTCCTTGCCCTTACCTATGGATTGAACAGGGGTCAGGAGCTTGGGTGGGGATCTGCCTTTATTGTGGGGCTTTTTATTGCGTCATGCCTGCTGCTCGCTGCCTTCTATTGGTGGGAAAAACGGTCTTCAAACCCCCTGATGGACCTGGAATTATTCAGGAACCATAATTTTATGTATGCAAATGTCGCGGCTTTCGCGGCCTTCATGGTGTTATCGGGCGTCAATTTTCTCACACCCTTTTATTTTGAGTTCGCAAAAGGTCTCAACAGTCAGCAGGTAGGGATGATCTTTTTATGTTTCTCTGCTGTGTATGTTGTCATAGGGCCTGTTGCCGGGAAGATCTCCGATAAGATCAGGCCAAGTTATCTCTGTGCCGCTGCAATGATATCGGGGAGCCTTTGCATGTTCACATTCGCCGTTACCTCGGAATACCAGGGGCTCATATTCGGCATTATCTTCCTCATATGGTTTGCCCTTTCGTACGGGATGTTCATCTCTCCAAACAACAACCAGGCAATGAGACATGCACCGTCCCGGGAACAGGGCGTTGCATCCGGCGTATTCACCACCATGACAAGTCTTGGCCTTGTATTCGGGGTAAGCGTGTTCGAAACTATCTTTTCAGAAGCACTCCCCGACAATATCTCCCTCGAGGTCATTGCGCAGACCCGGCCCCACATGATGCTTGCAGGTTTCCGGCATGCCTTTATCGCGGCAGGCATTGTGACCTTTGCCGCCTTTTTGTTCTCCCTGTTTATCAGGGAAAAAAGGCAGGCCGTCTTGTAACCCCGGGAAACAATACATAATAAATTTTCTTGACAAAGTTCACTAATAGCATAAAATTGTTCACAATGAGAACAGCGGAAAAAAGGGCAAAAGAGATATGCACCGCGATAGGACAGCGCGTAAGGTCCATACGAAAGGAAAAACGGCTTACACTCGATGATCTTGCCGCGAGAACAGGATTCGCCAAGAGCTATCTCAGCCAGATCGAAACACTCAAGAGGGAGCCGCCTATCAGCACCCTGACTAAAATTGCTTTTGTGCTTGGCGTCGATGTCTTGTTCCTAATAAGCGGCGAGGCAAGCCGGGGCGAAAAACAATCCATTACAATCATGAAGGCCTCAAAAAGAAGGGTCATTCCAAGGCCGTCGGGAAGTCCGGCCTATACGTATCAGCCGGTTAACGATAAAAAGATGGATCGTCTCATGGACGGTTATGTGGTAACCATCGGGCCTGACTTTCCCCTGGAGCCATTAGTCCACGAGGGGCAGGAGTTGTGCTACGTGCTTGAGGGCACACAAGAGTTCTTATATAACGGGGAAAGCCATACCTTCAAAAAGGGCGACAGCTACTGTTTCGAATCAAGCAAACCACATTATACCAGGGCCGTAGGAAATAAGCCGGCAAAAGTATTGGTGGTTTTTGTATCAAAGCGATAAGGGCCAGGTTGTCCTGAGCCCTCGTGTCCAAAGAAGGAGGACGACAAAATGAGAAAGACAACACATTTCAAGAAGCTCATACTGGACGAGAAGATACTCGTACTGCCGGGTGTGTATGATGCCCTCTCGGCAAAGATAGCCGAGCAGACGGGGTTCAAGGCGGTCACGCTGGGAGGATATCCCGCATCGGGCTCTCTCCTGGCGAAACCCGATGTATCGCTTCTTACGCTTTCGGAGATGGTGGATCACGTGCGGTACATAGTGGATGCTGTCGATATTCCTGTCTTTGTCGATGGTGATACGGGACACGGCAACGTAACCAACGTGGCCAGAACTGTAAAGCTCTTCGAAAACGCCGGCGTAGCGGGCCTCTTTCTTGAAGATCAGGTGTTCCCCAAACGTTGCGGCCACATGGAAGGAAAACAGGTGATCATAACCGAGGAGATGGTCTCCAAGCTAAAGGCTGCTGTTGATGCGCGCAAGGACGATGACCTGGTGATAATGGCCCGTACAGATGCCCTGGCGGTTCACGGTATCGATGAAGCTATCGAAAGGGGAAACAGGTATAAAGAGGCAGGCGCCGACCTCATATTCATCGAGGCGCCGGAATCAGTGGAAGCCATGAGGCGCGTCTGCAGAGAGGTAAAGGCCCCGATGTTAGCAAACATGGTAGAGGGCGGCAAGACGCCGATCCTCACTGCAAAGGAACTTCAGGATATAGGGTACAGTGTAGCCACCTTCCCGCTCTCAACGATCTATGCTGCTGCCTATGGGGTAAAAACAGTGTTGGAGGAACTCGCTGCCACCGGCACTACCGCAGGGTGTATCAACAAGATGGTTGCTTTCAGCGATTTCAATGCTCTTGTGGGTCTCGCAAAGGTGAGAGAAACAGAGGCGTTCTACTGCGCCGACCTTTTTGAGATCCTGCAAAAGACAAATAAATAGGAAAAGGAGAGAGACATGAAGACAACGAAGATGCTTTTGGTTGTAATCGTATCAATGCTGCTGGCGCTGCCTGCCGGCGCAGCTACATACAAGATGCGGCTCACCCACCAGTTGCCTGAGACCCATCATATTGCCGTTGACATCAAGTACTTTAAGGGCCTGGTAGAGCAGAAGACAGGGGGCAAGGTCGAAGTGGAGATCTACCCCGCAGCGCAGGCCTTCAAGCCTAAAGAGGTCATCAATGCCGTGGCTACCGGCGCAATCGAGGCTGGAGTGACCACAAACTTCGAGTGGGCCGGCGTCCTTCCGGTAATGGACGTCTTTCTTGTGCCTTTCCTCATTACCGACCTGCCCGTGATCGAAAAGGCGCTAAACGGCGAAGTAGGGGCGATACTCTTCAAAAAAATGGAAACGAAAGGCGTGGTGCCTCTCATGTGGGTATTGCAGTGCCGTACCAACGTATACACCTCCAACAATGCTCCACTGATTCAGCCGAAGGATTTTAAAGGAAAGAAGATGCGGGGGACATCGAAGATCATGAACCTCGGTTCGGAAGCCCTGGGCGCATCAACAATGCCCATCAGCGGCCCCGAGGTCTATACGGCCCTGCAGAGGGGCACCATCGATGCAGGGCTCACAGGCATTGATGCAGCGCTTGCACGCCACTTTTACGAGGTCCAGAAGTACGGGACCGTGTCGAACAACTTCACCGTTGCACACTGCGTCTTCGTCAACCCGAAATTCTGGAACTCCCTTCCTGCCGATCTGCGCAAGATCATCAAGGATGCCGGGCTGGCAACTCAAAAGAAGAGCATAGAAGACAGCGAACAGGCAAAAGATATTGCCGTGAAAGAGCTGAGGAACAAGAAGATGATTATCCACATTCAGACGGCAGAGGAAGCAAAGGTGTGGAAAGAGGTCATGCAGAAACCCGTGCTGAATTACTTCCTCGAAAAGACCGGCAAGGACGGCAAAGAACTCGTGGACCTCATCACAAAAATCGGAAAATAACGGAGGTATGGCATGGTGCGGCTCCTGGAGAGGGTTATCGACAGGGTCACCGGCTTTGCGGCGGTTATCGGGGGCGTGTTTACCGGCATCATGACGTTGATAGTCGGCTACGCAGTAATAGCCCGGTACATTTTCAACCGTCCCATAGGATGGTCCGAAGAGATATCGGTCTATCTCATGGTCTGGGCGGTATTTCTTGGCGCCGCATACACATTGAAAGAGGATGCACATATAGGGGTCGACATCCTGATCTCCAAGGCACCGGCGCGGATAAGGCGGGCCCTGCTGCTTTTCCACTACCTTGTGGGGATACTCTTCATGTCGATCCTTTTTTACCACGGGATCGACATGGTTGCGCTTACGCTTAAGATGGGCAGCCGCTCCCTCGCCATCGATTTTCCTCTCGTTCTGTCGCACCTGGCTGTGCCTGTGGGGTCGGGCATCCTGATCCTCCAACTTATCAACAAGCTTATATCGCTGGCGGCGGGGAGGCACTGATGGAGATAATAATCATTTTCGCAATACTCCTTGTGATCCTCGCCACGGGGCTTCCTGTTTTCATATCGCTGGCCTCCCTCGCCACAGGAATCCTCCTTTTAACCGGGCAGAGTCTCTCCACTCTTCCCTCGACCATGTATGCCGCCATGGACAACTTCGTGCTGCTGGCGGTGCCGCTTTTCATGCTCATGGCCCATATCATGACAAAAGGGGGAGTCGGGGACGATCTTTTCGATTTCGTCCATGTCTGGCTGAAGCACCTGCCGGGAGGGATAGCGATGACCGCCGTGGTCACCTGCTCCATATTCGCAGCTATCTGCGGCTCCAGTGCGGCCACGGCCGTGACCATAGGGATTGCGGCCATTCCTGCCATGCTGCGCTACAAATACGAAAAACCCTTCGTGCTTGGCCTTGTAGCCGCCGGGGGAACGCTGGGGATACTGATCCCACCCAGCGGGCCGATGATCATCTACGGCGCCATTACCGATACATCGGTAGGAAAGCTTTTCATAGCGGGAATTGTTCCGGGTGTCCTCATATCGTTACTTTTTCTCATCTACTGTTGGTTCTACGCATCACGCACACCGGGCCTGGAGGGAGATATCCCGTCATCATGGCTGGAACGCTGGAAGGCATTCAAGCGTGCATCCCTCTCACTCATAATGCCTCCGGTGATCATCGGGGGCATCTATCTCGGGATATTTACGCCTACAGAAGCGGCAGGTATCGGGGCCCTCATGGCCTTTATCATCTGCTTCCTGGTTTACCGGCGGCTTGGCATCAAAGATATCCCGGCCATCATGAAGGATACGGTGAAGACGACGGCCATGATATTCATGATCATCGGCGCCGCGGTCTTCTTCGGCCAGGTGCTCACCATCAACCAGATACCCCAGAAGATAGTCCATCTTGCCGTAGAAATGGAACTGGGCAAATGGACGTTCCTTATCCTGGTCAATTTCCTGCTCCTCTTTCTCGGATGTTTTCTCGAGGTGGTCTCCATCATCCTTATAGTAGTGCCCATATTCTTCCCCGTCATTGAAAAGCTGGGGATCGACCCCGTCTGGTTCGGGATCATCTTTACGATAAACATGGAGCTTGCGCTTATCACGCCGCCCGTGGGAATGAACCTTTACGTGATCATGGGGATCTCTGACGGCAAGCTGAAAGAGATCGTAAAGGGCGTATGGCCATTCATACTGATGCTTGTGGCGGGGTTGATCCTGGTGATGCTGGTACCTGACCTGAGCTTGTGGCTTACCCGCTTCGTAGGCTGACGTGCAACTCTCCCCCATAGATATATGAAAGGAGGATACAGCATGATCAAAAAGCTGAGCACAAAGACAATTGATCGGGGAATTCCGATAAATAACCAATTACCGGACCGATATTTGTTGCCAAGGGCACGGGTCTTCATATAGAATACTTGTCGAAAAGTTCGGAAAAACAAAAACGACAAGGACCAACTCGATAATGAAAGGACGATATGAGGATGAAGCTGCCCGGCATCTTTAAACGGAGAAAGAGACGCGAAGACGATGACCCGAGGATACGCGTAACAAAAGACATATCGCCCTCTGATTTTGTCCTTGTCAACGATCAGTCATATGTATACAGAGAAAAGGTTCTGCCCGAGGCCTCAACCGTTGAGTTCTGGGAAAACAGCGGCTTAGTCAATTTTCTGATAAATAATCCTTTTCTAAAGAATGAGATACTCGATGTCGGATGCGGGAGTGGTGAAATAGATATTATACTCGCCAGGAGAGGGTGCACAGTCACCGGCATAGATATTTCATCTTACGCGGTCAACATGGCGCAGGCCCTTGCTGAAAAATATCCCGACTGTCACGACAGGGTCCGGTTCGTCGTCGGCGATATGGAGTCAATCTCCTTCGAGAGAAGGTTTTCATCGGCGATCATCTCCCATACCTTCGAACACGTAATCAATCCCGATAAGGTAATGGAAAACGTTATCAGGTTTCTGGAACCGGGATCGTATATCCTTGTCGCCGTGCCGAATAAGAAGGCATGGCGGGACAGGACCCATCTCAGGTATTACACCGAACGGAGCATGAGAAAGTTCCTATCCCGTTACTCGGATACGTTCAGCACAGAGGTAGACAACCACGAAAAAATGATCTTCGCGTCGGCGAAGATAAGAAGCTGAAGAGCGAGATATTAATAGAAGACCATGGACGAGTTGATCATTGTCGATGAAGACGATAAAGAGATAGGCTACGGAGAAAAGGATGAATGCCACCTCATCCCGGCAAAGCTGCACCGGGCCTTCTCCATATTTATCTTCAATTCGAAGGGCGAGATGCTTATACACAAGAGGTCGGACTCCAAAAAGACCTGGCCGGGTTACTGGACAAATGCCTGCTGTTCACATCCAAGAAAAGGGGAAAATCTCGAAGATGCAACCGCAAGACGGCTACAGGAAGAACTGGGCTTTACATGCCCCATTGAATGCCTGTTTTCTTTTTATTACAAGGCAGATTATGATTCCACGTATGGCGAGCATGAGATCGACCATGTATTCATAGGGACATACGACGGCGATATAAAGCCGGATAGAAATGAGGTCGAAATGCACACATTTATAACGATCGATGCGCTGCTCGATGATATAAAAAGATCGCCGCACACATATACTCCATGGTTCAAGCAGGCCCTCCCGGCAGTCCTCGAATATATCAACGGGAAAGACGGTTCGCTGTGAAATGTAAAACGTGAAAGGTGAAACGTGAAAGGCGGCTCATGAAGATCGTATGTCGTAGTTCGTATATCGTATATCGAAAATTCCAGGAAATCCGTTAAGCGTAAGTCACAGGCTAAGGGGATAAATCCAGTGAAAGGTGATAGGTAATAGGTCATTGCGAGCGTAGCGTGGCAATCTCAATGGATGAGATCGCCACGTCGCTTCGCTCCTCGCGATGACGATACTTGTTCCTCGCGCCTCGTTTCTTCAGTTTGTCCTCTTACGCCTTACGGATGTTCCACGATTCACCCCACCTACGCCTTACGACTTACGTTTTCAGTTGACAGGTCGTTCATCACGTACTAAAAATGAACTAAGATAATTCACACACTGTCTTTATCCCTTGCGGCTCATGGAATGAGCGGCAGCCGGAGACATAAAGGAGGGTATATGAAAATCGCAAGCCTTGTATTATCAATAATGCTTTTTATCGGCGCCTCAACAACGTTGTTTGCCGCTGACCCCGCAACGGCCACCCTTGATGAGGCAGTCAAGAGGATCTCTGCCGTACTCAAAGGGGCGGATAAAAGTCTTTCCGCGGCAGCAAGCCGTATCGGCAAGGGACTCGATGCGCATTCAGACTTGAGGGGGACCATACAAAATCTCTGCGCAGACAGGGCATATGCCATCGATTGCTCCTTCCTTAATGCCAGAGGGGTAGTGGAGATAGTAGAGCCTGAAAGATACAGAAAATATGAAGGATCGAACCTGTCTGCCCAGGTTGTGACAGCCCGGATCATGAGAGATAAGAGGCCTGTTTTCAGTGATCTCTTTATCGGAATAGAAGAAACACAGGCAGCCCTCCTCGGCTATCCGGTATTGAACGATAAAAAAGAATTTGTCGGGTCCGTCGGGATATACTTTACTCCGGAACTCCTGATTAAAGAGGCGTTAAAAGGTCTCAAAATGGAGAAGGAGATTATGATCCTTGCCATTCAGGGGGACGGCACGCACGTATTTGCTTCCGATCCCTCCCAGATGAGGAGAAATGTCCTGAAGAGCGCCGAATACCAGGGCTTCCCGGAGCTGAAGGGGCTCGTCGGATACATCGTAAGCCAGGAGGAGGGGGCCGGCGGTTACAGGTATGTCAAACCGGGTACCCAAAAGGTAATCCGGAAGAAGGCCATCTGGAAGACCGTGTCGCTTTACGATGGCTTCTGGCGAATTGTCGTCACAGAACCGGAGAAACCATAAACGTAAAGAGACTACTGCAACAAACCGTATATCGTATTTCGTATATCGTATATAGTGAAATGCAGAAGTCGATACTGGATGCTCGATACTCGTCGCTGGATTTAGCTATCAGCCATCAGCGATCAGCTTGAAGCCTTTTTGTTTTAGCTGGCGGCTGTGTGCTGATAGCTGATGGCTTTCTTTTTTTTACCTACAGTTTAAACAACAACTCCGTGTAAGTGGGAACGGGCCACATATCACTGGGGACGATCATCTCCAGTGCGTCGATATCGGTCCGCAGGGCCTGCATTGCCGTGACGACCTTATCCCTGTAGTTTTCCGCCCTCTTCACGGTATCGGTGATCCCCTGGGTTTTTGCAACCGCTGTTTCAAGCTTTTCAAGACTTTTGTAGGACGATGCGAGCAGCGAACCCAGTTTCTTCAGGATGTCCTGTTGAACGGGGAACGGCGCTGACACTGTCTTGAAGCTGCTGATCGAGTCCGCGAGAAAGGTGGCGTATTCGATCGCCGCAGGCAGCAATTGCTTTTTCGCCATATCGATCGCTATCAGCGCTTCAATGTTGATCTGTTTCGCGTAATGCTCTACGTAGATGTCATAACGGGAATGGAGCTCTTTTTTAGAGAGGACGCCGTGCTTTTCGAAGAGCTTCAGGGATTTATCGGTAATAAATGCCTTTAACGCGTCAACGGCATTCCTTACATTCGGCAGGCCACGTTTTTCAGCCTCTTTTACCCATTCCTCAGCGTAATTATTTCCATTGAAGATTACCCTGCTGTGTTTTTTATAGATCTCCCTGATGATCGCTCCCGCCTCGGCGTTTTTATCCTTAGCCTTTTCTAAACGGCCGGCTATTTCATCGAATACATCGGCCGCTATGGTGTTTAATGCCACATTTGGTCCGGAAATCGACTGTGCCGAGCCGACCATCCTGAATTCGAACTTATTGCCGGTGAATGCAAAGGGAGACGTCCTGTTGCGGTCCGTGTTGTCTTTAGGGATTATGGGCAGCGTATCGACGCCGACGTTGACAAATTGCACGCCCTTAGCGGTGATCTTTTCACCCTTTGAGATCTTGTCAAGGATCTCTGTCAGTTCCTCACCCATAAAGATCGAGACGATTGCCGGAGGTGCCTCATTGGCGCCCAGACGATGATCGTTGCCGGCGGTCGCGCAGGTAGCCCGAAGGATATCGGCATGGGTATCAACGGCCTTGAGCAACGCGCATACAAATAATAAAAACTGCAGGTTCTCACCTGGCGTGCTGCCCGGTTCCAGGAGGTTGGTACCGTCATCCGATGAGAGTGACCAGTTATTGTGCTTCCCTGAACCGTTGATCCCGGCATAGGGTTTTTCATGGAGGAGACAAACCAAATCGTGGCGGAAGGCGACCTTCTGCATGGTTTCCATAACAAGCTGGTTGTGGTCGGTGGCGATATTTGTGGTTGTAAAGATAGGGGCCATCTCGTATTGTGCCGGCGCCACCTCATTATGCTGTGTCTTCGATGTAATGCCGATCTTCCACAGTTCCTTGTTGAGGTCCTGCATGTAATCGGAAACCCTGTCTTTTATGGCGCCGAAATACTGGTCTTCAAGTTCCTGCCCTTTGGGTGCCGGCGCGCCGAAGATCGTCCGTCCTGCCAGCATCAGGTCTATCCGCTCTGCGTAGAATTTTTTATCCACTAAGAAATATTCCTGCTCGGGACCTACGGTCGAGGTCACCTTCGTGGAGGTGGTATTGCCGAGAGCCTTCAAGACCCTGACGGCCTGTTTTGATAAAGCTGCCATAGACCGGAGCAGGGGAGTTTTTTTGTCGAGGGCTTCACCGTTATATGAATAGAATGCCGTAGGGATCGTGAGTGTTACGTTGCCGGCCTCGTCTGTTTTCAGGAATGCAGGCGAGGTGCAATCCCAGGCGGTATACCCTCTTGCTTCGAATGTTGCGCGCAAGCCGCCGCTTGGAAAAGACGAGGCATCCGGTTCACCTTGTATCAATTGTTTGCCGGAGAATTCCATTATCACGCTGCCGTCAGGAGAGGGAGATATAAAGGAGTCATGTTTTTCAGCAGTTATACCGGTAAGAGGCTGGAACCAGTGTGTATAGTGCGTTGCGCCTTTCTCAATCGCCCAATCTTTCATGGCATTTGCGACCACGTCGGCAACATCGGGCTGCAGGGGTATGTCTTTTTCAATCGTTTCTTTCAGGGCCTTATAGGCCTGCCTGGGTAATCGCTCTTTCATGACCTTGTCATTAAAAACCCTTGAACCAAAAACCTCTGTAAGCACCATGGCTTCCTCCTTATACTGAAAATAAGATTAAAATTTCAGTTTCATCAGGTCGTAATTGTAATACGCCAACGTTCATTGAACAACTTTGTTCTGCATATTGAAAACCCTCAAGACCTTGAGGAAAGAGCACTTCATTGTGCCTGGATATTTAGCTTAATACATTTTGCCGGTTATTACAAGGCAATATTTTTCATTTCCGGTCTACTTGTCTTTTTCCTCTTTCTGCTGCTCGTCCACCTTATCATCCTGTATCTTGAGAGCCTCCTTTGCCCTTTGCTCCAGGACCTTCTGCGCGCCCTCTTTTGCTTCCTGCGCCCGCTGCCGGGCGTCCTCTTTTACCTTTTTATATGTCTCGACCGCCTTGTCGGTCCTTTCGCAGCCGAAGCCGGCGAAGAGAAAAAGGCATCCTATCATGCAACAGACTATTGTTTTCATGGTTCACCTCCGCGTTACGCTGTCAGCCCGGTATCGGGCATCCAGCCATGAATCTCCTTACGTTCTTTTAAACTTTTCGTTAAGCGCCCGTTTGAAGCGTGGCGCATAGATGATATCGAAGGCATCTTCCTTCCCCGGGAAGAGTTTCAGGGCCTGTCTTTTTACCCCCTCGACGATCTTTATCGCATGGTCGTGGTCGATATCCTGCGACCGGATAAACTGGAGGGCAAAATCGACGATGAACCGTAATCGCCTGAGTTTCTTTTCTTCTTCTAATAACTCGTCATCCATGGCGTACTGAAAAGTTTATAGTTTATAGTTTAAAGTTTATAGTTACTATAAATCATAGACCACAAACCATAAACTATTTCTTTGCATGGAACAGTTCGAGAAAGAGCCACAGGCAGATCCCGAAGGAGATCGATATATCGGCAACGTTAAACGCGGGCCAGTGGTGGGTATCAAAGTAGAAGTCGAGAAAATCGACAACGCTTCCGTACAGGACCCTGTCATAGAGATTGCCCACGGCGCCGGCAAGGATCGACGTAAGGGCAAGCCGCTTTGCAAAGGCCATTTTGGAGACGATAAGAACGACAATGAGGATGGTGATGATGAGGAGAGGGAGATAGGTAAAGGCGGTCCTGGCAAACTCGTATCGCGAGAGAAGACCGAAGACCCCCCCGTAGTTCTCCACATAGACGATGGAAAAAAAGGAGTTGACATGAATGGACCCTCCAGGGTTCAGATGCTCCATAATGAGGAGCTTTGTCCACCTGTCAAGGACAAAAACAAAGGGTACGATCAGGAAGACAAGGTATCTTCGCATCGCTTGCACACGTTGGGGAATCTGCCTGTTGTACGGATGTCCGTCGCGTATTGCCAGCACCGCTCACATTTCGCGCCATCCGCCTTTGTGACCGTCACATCGGGTTCATTTCCAACCTGTAATTCAATCTGTGAGACGATGAATACATCTTTCAGCTCATCGCCGAGCTTTACAAGGAGGTTGTATTCTCTCTCAGGGACCCGGACAATGATCTTCGTGTCGAGGGAATGGCCGATGACCTTGGCAGCCCTTTTTTCCTCGATCTTTTTATTCGCTATCTCCCGCACGTTCCAGATGCTGTCCCATTCTTCCTCGATTTCGGCATCGATCCACTCTTTCCTGGGCGACGGGAAGGTTGTAAGGAGGACACTCTCTTCCTTGACGAAATCCTTCAGGTACGACCACATCTCATCCGCGGTTGAGGATAAGATGGGAGCGATGAGCTTCAAAAGCGTGATCAACGCCTCGTAGATGACGGTCTGTGATGCCCGCCGTTTCACGCCATCCAGCTTGTCCACATAGATCCTGTCTTTTACAATATCTAAGTAAAGGGCGCTCAGATCAACGGTGCAGAAATTGTGGATGCTGTGATATATGACGTGGAACGTGTAGTTGTTGTATGCATCCGTCACCCGCTCAATGAGCCGCTGGAGCCTCGATAAGAGCCATCTGTCGAGATAGGAGAGCTTCTCGTAGGGAACACTGTCGCGTTCAGGGTGGAAATCCCCGTTGATGTTGGCGTGGAGGAAGCGCAGGGTATTCCTGATCCTCCGGTATGTTTCCACGAGCCTGCTGATGATGTCCTTCGATATCTTGATATCGTCCCTGTAGTCTTCGTAGGTGACCCAGAGCCGCAGGATCTCCGCGCCGAACTTTTCGATGATCTCATGAGGCGCGATGATGTTGCCCAGGGATTTGGACATCTTCCTGCCGGAGCCGTCGACAACGAAACCGTGCGTCAGGACGGCATTATAGGGTGCGCGGTCTTCGTTTCCCACCGCGGTGAGGAGCGAGCTGTGGAACCACCCCCTGTGCTGGTCGCTTCCTTCGAGATAGAGATCCACCGGGAACTTCAGTTCTTTCCGCTTTTTGCAGACTGCCGCCCAGCTCACGCCCGAGTCGAACCAGACATCGAGGATATCCTCTTCCTTGACGAAGGAACCATTGCCGCAATGGCTGCACCTGGCCCCTTCCGGAAGGAAGAAGGTGGCATCCTTTTCAAACCAGATATCGGCGCCGTTTTCCCTCACGGCCCTGATGACGTTTTCAAATGTCTCTTTGCTCCAGTAAGGTTCCCTGCATCGTTCGCAGTAGAAGATCGTGATCGGGATCCCCCAGGTTCTCTGCCGGGAGATGCACCAGTCAGGGCGCACCTGGAGCATATTGTAGATCCTGTCCCGTCCCCACGAAGGTATCCACTTCACCCGGTCTATCTCGTCGAGGGCCTTCTGTCTCAGGTTGTGCCTGTCGAGGGATATGAACCACTGCTCCGTTGCCCTGAAGATGACCGGTTTCTTGCAGCGCCAGCAATGCGGGTAGGAGTGCTCGATCTCCTCTTTGTGAAGAAGAAGCCCGAGCTCTTCGAGTTTCTTGATGACCTCGGGGTTGCTTTCGAAGACGTTCATGCCTCTGAAGAAGTCAACCTCCTCGATGAACTGACCCTTTTCATTGACCGGGGAGTATACGTCGAGCCCGTATTCGATGCCTGTCTCGTAGTCCTCTTCGCCGTGTCCCGGCGCCGTATGGACCGCGCCGGTGCCGGTATCGTTTGCGACGTAATCGGCATAGACGATAAGGGACTGCCTGTCGATGAAGGGGTGTTTGAAGGTGATCCCTTTCAGTTTTTCAGGTTTTATCTCTTCGATTATCCTGTAATCGCCAATGCCTGCCTTCTTTGTGATGTCTTCCACGAGGTCCTTAAGGACGATGTATATCTCACCTCCCGCATCGACAGCCGCGTAAGTAAAATCGGGGTGGATGGCAATGGCGAGGTTTGCCGGGAGCGTCCAGGGCGTTGTGGTCCAGATGAGCATGAAGATGGGCTTGTCGGGGTAACCGTCAAAGATGCCGTCCCTTTTTTGGGTAAAGGGAAATTTGACGTAGATGGAGTTCGATCTTTTGTTTTCGTATTCGATCTCCGCCTCGGCAAGGGCCGTCATGCAGCTTATACACCAGTAGACAGGTTTCTTTTTCCGGTAGATCTCATCCCTTTCGAAGAATTTCTGTATCTCCCCGACGATCGTTGCCTGGTACCCGTGATCCATAGTGATGTAGGGATGTTCCCAGTCGCCGATGACGCCGAGCCTTTTGAATTCAGCGCGCTGGATGTCGATGAACCCTTCCGCGTATTTCCTGCATGCATGGCGGGTCTCCAGCTTGGACATGACGATCTTTTTTGCCTTGAACTCCTTTTCGATCTGGTGCTCGATAGGCAGCCCGTGACAGTCCCAGCCGGGGATGTAATCGGCCCTGCGGCCTGACATGAGCTTCGATTTGACGATGATGTCTTTCAGTATCTTGTTGAGCGCTGTGCCGAGGTGGATGTTGCCGTTCGCGTAGGGAGGACCGTCGTGGAGGATAAACGAAGGGGCGTCCTTGCGCGCCTCGATGAGTTTCCGGTAGAGTCCTATGTCATTCCAGAATGTGAGCATCTCCTTTTCCTTTATGGGTAAATTCCCTTTCATGGGAAAAGGCGTCTTCGGTAGGTGTAGCGTGTCTTTGTAGTCCATCGTTGTGCCTGTCCTTTGCAATTAGCAGTCAGCGGTCAGCTTTCAGCGGTCAGCGAAAGGGTATCGGCAGCGAAAGGATTACCCGGCTGACGGCTGCGAACTGAATGCACGTTCATCACATTACCACAAAGCGGTTATCTATTCAAGACTTACGGGAGATTGTTTCATGTTGCATGTTTAAAGTTTAAAGTTGAAAACCTTTAATTCATCAGACTTAATAGCAATATTTTCTCGCGCAAAAGCCTTATTCAGTGACAACGCGAATCTTGTCGATGTCGTCCATTGGATAATGCTTCGCGTTGCCGGTTGCAAGGGTTGCCTGCAAAATATATGCAGTAGCCGCTATGAAACAGTCATCGAGTTCAAGACCCTGGCTCCTGGTACGTGACTTGTACATTCCGGCCTTCTCGGCGATCTCGCGGGTAACGGTGACGATATTTATACTATCCAGCAGATCGACGGTTTGTTGCCGCTCATGTTCCCTGATACCGGCAAAGATTTCTGCAACTGTGATTACAGAGCAATATACAGTGGAATCTTCAGCAAGCGATAACAGGAAGTCCCGCGCCTTTGCCTTTCCCCGAAGGAAATTAATCAGAATATTGGTATCGACAAGGATGGATTTCATTTCACGCGGTCGGCTCTTGATGATTTTCTCAGTTTAGATACAAAGGCGTCAGCGCCTTTCTGTAGCTCAGGATGGTCCTTATCCTTCCATGCCCCAAAGCTTGTGTGAAGGGCCTTATGAAATTTAAGGCGTTTTAATTCCTTCCGCAAAGCCTCCGCTACCACCTTGCTCTGCTCTCTTTTGGGTACATATTCCCTGAGATCATTGAGTATGTCTTCGGGTAAAAGAAAATTTGCCTGCTTTGTCGCTAAGCCCATCTCTATACCTCCTATAGGATATTATATAGAGATGTCCCTATGGTATCAAGAGAAATGTGACCGGCGTCCACCGCAAGATCGATGTTTCAAGTTTAAAGTTTCAAGTTTAAAGTTTCAGGTTTCAAGTTTAAAGTCCTGGAACGTTAAACATGGAACTTTCAAACGGTAAACTCCAGCCGCAGGCTGGCACGCAATCCCTTCTATGAGCAATAAAAAACAAGCTTGCTACGAGCCATGAACTATTCTGTATTTTCCCAATCCAAAGCTTGTGCCCTTGCCAATATGCAGTACTTCGCCGGCTTTAAGGATGGGCAGAAATGGTTCTATATGGCCTGAATATGAGATCTCTCCGACCACCCCTCCCATTTTCATTTTTATATCCTGCCTCGAAGAATACCGTTCCCAGTCCCACCATCTCAAGGCATTGCCTTGTATCCCCACCTTTTCTGCTTCGTGGATCATTTTTTTGTGATCCCACTGCAGTACTGACTTTTCACAATGAAAATAATGGAGAAGGTTGATTCTCCTGAGGAGGCTGCGTATCAGGACATGGAATTGAAGGTCTGTCACAAGATTTCTCTGATATGATATTCTTACCGGAGTGATGAGCCTCAATGTTATTGATATGACCGGGGTGTCCCCAAACACATAGGTCTCCGGGATATCGAGTGTCTTTGGTTCATTCGCCTTGATAGTCTTATCTTCTATAGAATATATGTTTTTCCCTTCGCTCCCGACATCGATGAGTTGATATTTTCCCCTGCCACGACCCAGCCCTCTTTTCCCCAGTTCGTCAAAGGTAAAAATAAAATATGGGAGATAATCTATTGCCTTTCCAATAAGTACCAATCCGAAAGAAATCCTTTCCCCCTGGTTATATGTATGTCTTGTTTCGTCCGGCGGTTCGATAATAAACGGGTGCAGTATCTTCTTGTACTTGTCCATACCCATGATCTCTGTGTTTTTGACCGGTGATGTTTCGAAGATATATGCGTATATGCAGCTCTCACAGAGCATGCAATCCTTGCACTCTTTTTTTCTTAATGTGCATACCACACTTCTGAAGGCGTTTCCGAAGCCCCCACGAAAGGTAGACCCTTTGTAATAGGGCAGGTTGATTGTATCCTGGGCTTTGATGGTAAACGTGTATCTTTGATAAGTTAAGTTCATAACTTTTAATGTTAAACTACAAACTTAGAACTATTCCTTCCGGTATTCTATCACCGCAACCCATGACTGTCACTTCCATATCTTGAGGCATAGGATATATTCTCACATCATCTTCTTTTTCGTCAATGATTTCATTGATATCCTTTTTTAATTCTATGAGTTCCTGCCAGGTTAATCTACAATGAAATACAGAGTACTGGATATGCAGCCCCCGCTGTTTCAAGTACCGGTAGACCTTTGCAAGCCGTCTTTCTTCACAGATATCGTAACAGACAAGATAATTTGCCGTCATGAACGTAACCTTCGTATAAGTACAAAGAGGCTGTCAATGATTTGCCCGGTCAGCTCCTGTATCGCCTGTTTCCGGTTTTCGTACCGCTTCGCTACGTCCAACATACCCTCTCGTGTAACAAGCCAGCCATCAACGTTGCGAATAAAATATTTTCCGTCCGGATTATCTTTAAAAAACTGTATTGTCTGCATGTCGAATTCAGCATCAATGATGTAACGGATATCCATGGCAAGCCCGTAATTTTGTCTCCGGTGAAGAACCCCTAAGTGCGGATCGAGTTTAGCCTCTATGAGCTTTCTCAGTACCATTCCTAAAGAGAGGCCATTGATTATATTGTCGACGGCCTTCCACTTTTTTTCGTGAATCCATGCGGTTCGCATAACGAAGCCCTGATAATCCTGTTCGGAGAAACCACTATCCCTGAAACAGGAAGCCACATTTATGGAAAGCCTCTTCATGACATCCAATTGAATCTCTTTCCTTTGATTGTTCATCCAGGCCGAATAAACCCCTATATTCTCCTCTGTTTTGAGGATAACCTTCTGTTCGTCATAATGGTTATCGAGATGGTTATTGTGGGGCATAGAAACAGCAGTCTCGCCCCTCTTTTTGTTTATGAATACCATGGGAACATTGTGGTCAGCGAAGAGGGTAATGATTTCCGTGGCAATCTTCACATTTCCGAATACAATGACTTTATCGACGATACGTGCGGGTATACGCCTGCCCGCCTTCCCATCTTCCCTTACCCATATGGAAGGGCCGTCACGGGTAATGTCAACCTGTTTCTTTTCACTCAAATAAAGCGTTTTGTCCATCTGTTACCCTTCGCGCAAGGACACGAACTTCTTCCACAAAAACAGGTCTCATCGTCTTTGCCCATTCTTCATAGAAAGGATAGAACCGTGCCCTTGCACCTTTTTTTAAATAGCATCCCGGCCGCTCGCTGTCATAGGAAAAATCACGGTCTGTAAAATCACGGTCTCTGCAGAGCGCCCATACAAACCTGTCTACTTCCGGCCTGTATATTTCAACGAGATCACAGGCAAGAGATTCTCTCCCGTATTCAAACTGGTGATAAAAACCTATTGTCGGATCGAGCCCGATAACTTCTATCTCTCGCACCATCTCGTAATGGATCAGGGTATAGCAAAGTGACAGCAGGGCATTGACGGGATCCTCCGGCGGTCTCCTTGTTCTTTTTGTGAACCCGAGAGACTCCGGAAAAAGTGCTGTGTATGCTGAGAAATATGCTGAAGCCGCACTGCCTTCCAGTCCTCTCAGGATACCCAGTACGCCTTCACAGAGCTCGGAGTTGACGACAACATTATTGAGAGAACGTTCTATCTTCTCGATGGTACCGAGCCCTGTTGTCAGGGGGAACCGGAGATCAGGACGCCTATCAAGGGCATCATGTAAAAGACCTGATTGCGCCTGGACCTTTCTTCTGACAATCTCCCTTGAAAATTCGATGACAAAAAGACCCAGGGATTTTTCATATTGTTTTACCCGGAGAAGGCCGTTATTGTGGAGCCTCCCGTGAAACATGCCGCAAAACCGCATCATTCTGCCAGAGAGAAAAAGCAGACTAATCCCATCGTCAGAAAGTTTCCTGAATACCGAAGACTCGATAACGGAATTTCCTATGATGACGATCCTTTTTAGTGGATTAAGCGGCACCATACCCTCGCGCTCGCCATTCGCGTAGAAGGCAAGAGCACTTCCGTCGAGCTTTATATGGATCCCTTTTCTGTCGATATATACTGTGCCCATAAAAGATAGTTTAAAGTTACAGGTTTAAAGTTTAATGTTAAAACCGCAGTACCAAAAATTTTATTTTAGCCGATGTAGAAATATGCCGGATCATGTGGTTGAACTCCTACGCCAAGGGTATGTGTTTTACTTCGCCCGTCCATGGTGAAGATGTGTACCCTGTCCTCCTCTTCGTCAATGATTTTTCTCAGGCTATTAGCAATAATATTCAGTTCTCCATCCGTCAGGAAACATTCATAGACAGATTTCTGCCCCCCGGTGCTGTATCCCTTCAGGAAATGGCGCACTTTGCCGAGCCGTCTGCCCTCGCAGACGTCATAGGCGATGAGGTAAAGGGTCCTGTTCATATGTACATCCTCCTGTAAGCGAGCGTGGTCAGGTTTGCCCTGTGATGTTTACCTTTTCCCGAAAAACAGATACATAATGAAGAAAAGTAAAATGACATCCATACCGCCCTCCCTTTTTCATGCAGTATAGAACGCAGAAGGATCTGGTGCAGCAAATGAAATGTTTCAGAAATGTTTCAATAAGACAGTTTAAAGTTCCAGGTTTAAGGTTGAACGTTGAAGGCTTCCTTCTAAATGAGGCCGGGCTTTGCCAGTCAAAAGTGATGAGTCGTGAGTCAGAATGGTGTTTTTGGTATTTACCCCTGACTCTTCACTCCCGACGTTTCACTCCTGCCGGAGGCAGGTTAATCCCTTCTATATGAGGTCTGATTTTTTTGAAAAAGAATTGCCGGAGGTGTGGGAGGAGTATCTGTCGCAATCCCTTCTATATGAGGTCTGATTTCTTTTCACAAACAGTGTCAATATCCAGAGGCTAATTGTCGTCGCAATCCCTTCTATATGAGGTCTGATTTCTTTTGAATGGGTAGTAAAACATTGCCCGATCAACCCGTCGCAATCCCTTCTATATGAGGTCTGATTTCTTTTATCGAGAATGGCTTAAATGAGCTTGCTCAAGGTAGTCGCAATCCCTTCTATATGAGGTCTGATTTCTTTTAAACCAAAGGAGGGCAAGACAATGAAAGTAAAGTCGCAATCCCTTCTATATGAGGTCTGATTTCTTTCCCGTTGAAGGATGCGGGGAGGTGAAGGAGAAATGGTCGCAATCCCTTCTTAATGAGGTCTGATTTCTTTCTACACGATTGGGATAAGTGGTCAGAAATACGAGAGTCGCAATCCCTTCTTAATGAGGTCTGATTTCTTTCGCCAATAACCGAACAAGACCTTGAATATCTCATCAAGTCGCAATCCCTTCTTAATGAGGTCTGATTTCTTTCCACCATTGTCGATACCTTGGGGGCCTCGTTGTCGTCGCAATCCCTTCTTAATGAGGTCTGATTTCTTTCGTTACTCAAGCGATTCTTGAAAGATGCAGGGTTGGAGTCGCAATCCCTTCTTAATGAGGTCTGATTTCTTTCTCCGATACAGGCTCGTGGACATTAGACGCTGGGAAGGTCGCAATCCCTTCTATATGAGGTCTGATTTCTTTTATAACATCATGGCTCTGTTCAAACCGAGTCATTGCGTCGCAATCCCTTCTATATGAGGTCTGATTTCTTTTGCTAACATGGTATCGGGGATACAAAGTACACGGTGTCGCAATCCCTTCTATATGAGGTCTGATTTCTTTTACAACCGATGACAAGGTTGCAAAGACAGGAATTGTCGCAATCCCTTCTATATGAGGTCTGATTTCTTTTCTACGATACCCGTATAGCGGTCTACCGGCAAGGTCGCAATCCCTTCTATATGAGGTCTGATTTCTTTCTGGGACAAGAGCGAATCCCTCCAGGCCGAGTGTCGCAATCCCTTCTTAATGAGGTCTGATTTCTTTCCTGACTGCCTTGACAAAGATGAAAAAGTAGTCATGTCGCAATCCCTTCTTAATGAGGTCTGATTTCTTTCGGCGTGTAACGCTGCAAAGTAACATCCGTGGTGCTCTGTCGCAATCCCTTCTTAATGAGGTCTGATTTCTTTCAAAGACACATAAGAGAAGTAGCATTGATGCTTGAGTTGTCGCAATCCCTTCTTAATGAGGTCTGATTTCTTTCGACGGATAAACACAAAGCCGGAAAAAAGTCCTTCGGTCGCAATCCCTTCTTAATGAGGTCTGATTTCTTTCAGATGAGGAACACATTGAGGTTGATGTGGCCTAGTCGCAATCCCTTCTTAATGAGGTCTGATTTCTTTCAGAGAGAATGACTGTAAAAATGATATTTGGTGCGTCGCAATCCCTTCTTAATGAGGTCTGATTTCTTTCGGGGATATAAACGCTCCGACGTATACAGATCAAAGTCGCAATCCCTTCTTAATGAGGTCTGATTTCTTTCGGGGCAGACAATGGTAGGTAGGGACCTTGAATTTACGTCGCAATCCCTTCTTAATGAGGTCTGATTTCTTTCTCCAAAATGCAGGGCTATCCATACCCGCCGCCTGGTCGCAATCCCTTCTTAATGAGGTCTGATTTCTTTCTATAAGGAGGGCAAGATGAAAAAGCTATATTGGTCGCAATCCCTTCTTAATGAGGTCTGATTTCTTTCTCAAATAGGCATCATCATCGAAAACGGGGAGGTGAGTCGCAATCCCTTCTTAATGAGGTCTGATTTCTTTCAACAAAAGAACACATGGAACAATATGAGGCCATAAGTCGCAATCCCTTCTTAATGAGGTCTGATTTCTTTCGGTGCGGCTGGAATTGGGTAAGCAAACTGGGCAGGGTCGCAATCCCTTCTTAATGAGGTCTGATTTCTTTCCACAAGAATTGGACAGGATGGAAAAGTTTGGAGTGTCGCAATCCCTTCTTAATGAGGTCTGATTTCTTTCAAAGATGAAATTCCGCAACGGGTAGCAGTATGTGGTCGCAATCCCTTCTTAATGAGGTCTGATTTCTTTCAGAGCGTATGCCCGTAAGGAAAGAAAAGAGATTGAGTCGCAATCCCTTCTTAATGAGGTCTGATTTCTTTCCTATAAGGAGGACAAGATGAAATTTACAATCAGGTCGCAATCCCTTCTTAATGAGGTCTGATTTCTTTCAGCCCCCTTCCAAATGTCTTTATATTCCGCCATATTGCGGAGGGGGTTGTGCAACTTTTTGCGACTTTCAAGAGTTGTATGCGAAACGTTTCCGAAATGTTTCATATTTTATCTCCGTATTCAGTTGTCAAAGAGCATCCGGTTCCGGCGATTCCCTGATTTAATCGGGCGAATGGTCGAAGATCACCATATCCCCCGTTACCGGCGAACGGTAAACCAGCTTCCTTGCCCTGCCGTGGAGCGCATGGGCAATACTGAGGTAGAGCCATATCGGTGCCTGACCGGTCAGTATTATGTCTTTACCCTCTCCCGCAAGGGAGAGAGTTTTGCGGATGTAGTTTTGTAGTTCTTTCACTTTTGCCCGTGTAGTATAGAGGGATCTGACATCGATTGTTTTAATCATAGAAATTTCCCGCCTTTCATCAGGTCATCCAGCTCTTCAGAACGCTTTTGAGTGTGATGATGTTTTTTCCTTCTATAACTGGTATCTTGAGCACGCTGGCCCTGTCCCTCACGTATGGGTTCAGCACGCGGGCCGATACGAGTGCCTTCTTTCCGAACAGACCGAGGGCCCTGTCCCCCAGAGAGATCAGTTCGTAAATATATTCCTTGGCGATCGTTTCTCCGGCACCGTCCGCATTTCTGTTAGGATCCGACGTCTTGCATGACAGGAGGAACAACTGGTTGCTGTACGAGATGAGGATGTCGAACTCATTTTTCGGCAGGTGTTTCACCCTGCCCTCCCATTTGCCTTCAACATTCATCCTTACTTCCCCCCTGTTCAGGGCCTTTGCAGTGGTGTACACATATTCCTCCAGCCAGCCGCCCTTGAGATAGACCGTTATCTCTTCAGATGGTAAGGTGATATACCCCCTGCCTTTTACTTTAGCAAATCCCCTATCGGCGAGGAGCTCGGCAATTACGGCGATACACGGGCTGTCGGGAAGCATTGCATCAAGCGGATATTGCATGTTCTCCAGTTTCTGCAACGAATAGTTCAGGGCACCAAGCAGCTTTGGCTCCCCGATGGCGAGGTCCAGCAGCAGTCCGGTAATGTCTTTCCTGCGGAAGACTGGCCCGTCATCCTTCAGGTAATTCTCGACATTGAAACCGTAGACCCTGAGGTAATCGACAACCGGTATCGACACATCGATGGGTACGCGAGATTCCTGCGGAGAGATCTGTAGTATTGTGCTGTCGCGGGTATCGACGTAATAGATCGGCCTGCCGGCCGTGTAGAATGACTGGAATGTTCCGACGGTGCCGATTTTCGTGCCGCCGGTGATATTGAGGGAGAGTTCGTGATCCCTGAATTTCTTGATTATGTCCTCGGATGCTTCCAGAACGCTGTTCAGATCGTACGGCTCGACGGAACGCTCCTCGACGGGAATCCCCCTCGCCTCTATGACCGATTTCAGCCTCGTGCCCTCAGCCTTCTTGTCGGTCGTGACTAGTAGGATCACCAGATCGGGCCTGAACTGCAGGACCGTGGTGAGGTTTGGTACCGGCTGGTCTGAAACAAGGCATACGTGGGTGCGGTTCATACAGTTACCCGCGGCATCTTTACCGGAACAGCAAAGGCGTATGTGTACTGGACCGCTTCGGGTTTTGCTGGCGCAATTCCGGTGATCATGCGTCCGTAAAATTCTGCGGGGGCACCGGCCGTTCTGAACACGGACCCGGTTGCAATCACCAGCAGGGGTTTCTTGAAGGGATTGCCGGGGACGGTAAATTCCTCGCCGAGCTTTCCGTATTTGACAGAGATCTGGTACAGTCCCTCGACGGGATCGTTCTCCGCGGGACAGAAACCTGAAAGTGTCACGAAACCGTTCGCGTCCTTCACCTCCGGAAAATTGAACCTCTCCGGATTCCCCGCCGTGAAATGGCCTTTTCCGGCGGACTTCCTGCGGCCGTAACCGGACAGCGAGAGTTTCCGGAACAGGTCCGCAACCCTGTCCTTCCATGCCTCGGAAACCGTCTTGATATAGACGGTCACATACGGGGTGTGCGTTTCCACGAGACCGTAGAGACCACCTTCCGAGGGCGTCTTTCCGGTCTGCCTGTCGATCCTGTTGTGGATCGATATTTCCACGGTACCGGGAACGTCCCGTGCCTGCAGGTCCGTTTTCCCGCCCGCCGCAATCCTGCCAAAATCCTCCGGTCCGACATGGACAATCTTTTTTATTTCCTTGAGCCGCTCGGGATCGTCCTCCAGAAAATTGGCGCCCAGCGGTTTCGGGAGGAAACCGGCTGGAAATCCGTCCGATATAACGAACGGGGGATTCCCGTCAAGGAAGGGCCGAAGAAATTCCTCCAGCGCACCGTCACCTTCGTTCTGGGCCACCGTCCAGCACAGGTGCCCGAAGACGGTGTCCGCCTGGAAGGGCGTTAGCACGCCGCCATGGAGATGGATGTCAATACGGTAGGTTTCCATATATCACTTTTTGACCTGGACGTCCGCCATCCCGTCTTTCTGCTTTTTGGTCTTCTCCCTCCAGTCGGCATCGAAGGCCACGCCGTTGAACTGGACCCCTTCGAATTCGATGTATCCGGATCCCCTCGTGCCCCCGCCCCCCAAGGCGTCCTGTTCCATGAAAAACAGCCCGGTGGCGAGCCAGCGTCTGATGGCATCGATATCGTCATTCTCGAATACCCTGACGGAGATTTCCATGGAAAACTCCGATCCCTCGGGCACACGTTTCATCGGGAAGAGCGCGCCGCCTGCCGCCTTGCCGGTCAGCCTGTCGATACGCACGCCGGGTTTTTCTTCCAGCTCGATCTTTTCGAGCAGGTCTTCCGATGCCTCCGTCAGGAAGCTGTCACGGAATATCAGGCGAGTCGGTTCGTAGGTTTTGCCGGAGCTCCCGCTGCCGAAGAGGAGACATACCTGACATTTCCCGCACCAGCAGGGCGAACCCTTGTCCTTCGGATCAGTTTCGACACGTCCGAAGGCAATCTCCAGAAGGTGCCTCATCTTCCCCTTGAGCGATGAACCGGGAATGTAGGGATACCCCGTTCTCTTCGACAGCATGACGTTCAGGGGCTCGCCGCGTTCCGGTTTTTCACCGGTGCCGATATGCAGTCCGCTTTTCAGACGGATTGTTGCAGAAAGCCTTGCGTAATCCTTCAATTTCATCTCTCCCTCCTTTATTTCTTTGCTGGAAAATAACAGACAACGGCATCGAAATGCCGGTAGAATCCTTCGAGCGCGTTACCGTTCCGTTCCGCCATGGTGAGATGATGCTTCATGAACTGGCCGAAACTGGACGGGATCACGCCCCTCTTGAGCTGGTACTCCAGATCTGCCTGACATTTGTAGAGGATGGGCCGCGCCGCCTCTATTCCGCTGAGGAGCATCTTGTTTCTTGCCTTCAGTATGACCTGCAGGAAATCCCTTAGCTGTTTTGTGCCGAGCGGGGGGCTGTCTTTTGCGAAGAGAAGTGCAAGCCTCTCCGGAACACCAATGTACACCTGTTTCAGGGGATTGGCCTCTCCGTCGTAATAGGATGCCAGCAGCAGTTCCTGCGGGACGGTGGCCGCCTGTCTCGGCGGGCCGCCCGTGGATTGTCCCTGCGGCTGGAAGCAGCCCGGACAGAACCTGTGAAAACTTTCCCTGGCCTCGAATTCCCTTCCGCATCTCTCGCATTTTTTCTTCATAAACGGCTCCTTGTGTACGTAAGCACGTACTCCATAATTATTTTAAGGAACGGCAGGTTCACGCCGCCCGCCGGCGTTTCCACCGTAGGGCGCAGCCGTACGGTCCAGTCGAGAGCTTCCTGTTGATCCTTTCTTGTCAGATTCCTTGCCGTATCGCGGGCGAGAAGGGGAACGAACCTGAGATACCCCGTGTCAATGCCCGCGGACTCTGGCCTGAAGATCCCTGATTTTTCCGCCATCTCCCCGTACGCCCGCAGGTTCTGAATGAGGCTGCGTGAGATGACCGGCGGTACGGTCGTGGTCCATCCGATGACGCGGGAGGCTTCCGCGAGCACCGTGTCCAGTTCCTCCCAGCTCACGGTCGTGCCGAAGAGTGTTATCCTGTTCTTCCCTGCCTGTTTTGATCTTTCAAGTTCCTGGTTCACTTCCGCCGCACAGTACGAGAGGGGTTCGTGTGGCCCGGACATGAAGTGACCGGCAGAAAAACTGAGATCGGGATTTCCCGCGCAGTAGGCCGTGAACTTTGCCCTGGTTTCCCTGATGAACTCCAGCGCATCGTTCCACGGTCCCAGCACCAGACAGTCATCCCCGCCTGAAAAAACGGCATATATCTTTCTGAAATCACGGGCCAGCTTTACCTGGAGGTATCCGGAGAAGAAGGTCTCGACCATCCTCGAAAACGTCGAGAATCTGGATACCGACATCCTTGCGGAAAAACCCTCCCGCAGGATCTTTCCCATGTTGTCGACATCGGATCTGACGTATCCCAGATACCTGTAACCGCGGGATGCACCGGCAATGCCGTCAAAGGTAACCGGAGCGTTTTCTTCGGTGTGTGATTCTGGAATGTCGGCTCCCGTCGGTATGCGGGTTGCGAAGAGCTTGAAACCTGTTGCCGGCGGCTCTATGTCAGTACTGTTGAGACGGAGTACGGCATACGGTTTCCGTTCCTCTGTCCCGCGTGCTTCGGCACGTTCCCGCAGGTCGAAGGAATAATCGAATACCCCGAATTCACCGCTGCCGTCGCTGTGGAATGCAATATATTCGCAGCGGGGAAGGAGACGCCCCATCCTTACGTCGCCGGCACATCTTTCGCACAGCCCGTCCTCACTGTCATTGCCCTCCAGAACCGGCTTCCTGTGGCAGCCGCTGCAGGCCTTCCCGGCGCCTTCTATGATTTCCGGTCTCACGAACGCATCCGTCATCCACCTGCCGCTGGCCACGAGCACCGTGCTGTGGGGCCTATGTTTCCGGTAACTGAGTTCCGTTCTCAGGAGATCCGTTATCCGCGCGAAATCACCCAGCCCCTTTCCGGATGTTACCGTGGAGGCAAGATGGACGGAGAGCTCGGCATTCATGTGGTTCACGGTCCACAGGTCGAATTCCTTCTGGAGGGATTCGATGCTGTTCCTGATCCTGTCGGTGTTCGGGGCGAGAATGTAGAAATTCCCCCCCGCGGCGGAAATAGTGTTGCACGGCGGGAGGTCGAAGGAATGAAGCAGTTTGTGTGACGCGATCTCCGATACAAGCTGAACTAAGAGCGATCTCGCCCTCAGACGTTTCGCCACCTTTCCCTGCTGGTTGAGCACATCGAAGATATAATGCTGGATCCCCGAGATATCCCCGCCGGTCAGGAGAAAGGCCTCGGTGCCGGTATTTGCGGGTTTACCCGTTTCATGTTCGTAAAGATAGAGACATGCCGCGATAGCGGCGGTTGTTTTCAGATGGTCGAAAAGGGATACGTCAGGCTCGCTTTTGTACGCGGCGCTGGGGATACACCAGCAGTATTTCCAGAGCAGGAAATTCAGCATCTCCGTGACACTTTCCACGGTGCCGAAATCCATGCGCGCGATTTCCGCCTCGAACAACTTCAGCAGCCGCGCGTAATCTTCCGGACGGCACCCACTCTCTGCCACGGGAAACGTGCTGCCGATGGTTTCCGTGTCGAAACGCGTGATACTGTGGTACATTGGTTTTTTCTTTGTCGGTGAGATGGACACCTCGGAAAATATCGATATCAGACTATCCGTGAAGGGGTCGCCCTTTTCTTCTCTTTCAAGTTCTATCCTGTCCGAGCCGGCCGAAAGACCGTCTGCGAGCGTAATGTATTTTTCATGACCGTGATGACCGCCGATGGCCGACCGTACAGTCTCCTTTTCTTTTTCGTCAAACAGCGGGGACAGTCTTTCGGAGAGGTGTTCTTGGAACCATTCACCGCCCCAGCTGGCATGATCCTTGAGTTTTGGGTTCTTCTGCGCCCGCTGGACGAACTTTCCAATATCGTGGAGCAACGCCCCGAGTATTACGGCCTGATATTCCTTTCTGTTCGGTTCCAATGAATACCCCCTTGTGTGGTCTGCGCGGGACCGCAGTCCGAAGTTCGGACCGGACGCAACCGGTACCGGCCTGTCTTATTATTACACCGGAAAGTATACCGTGCCACAACGGAAACATTTCAGAAATATTTCATTCTATATGCAGCTTGCCTTTTTCTATGCTCACCCCGTAACGCGTACCGCCGTACTGCATGATGCTCATCACGACACAAGAGGGAACATGCGTCTTGGTCTTGACCTGCCCCTGGATCGCCTTATTTATTTTACTGATGTTCTGCCTGATGAGGTTATGGAAGAATTCAGTTTTCTTCCAACGCGAAAGAAGTTCCTGAGCGCGGAACTCATCACTTCTGTAAATTAGCTTGTAGTCTTCTGCCATGACATTAAGAACCTCATCATTCCTCAGACTTGTCGGAGTAATAAAGCAGTCCGTGCATTCCAAACAGAACCTTCGGTTCGGATTTTTGCAGAAATCGGTTTTTTGCCTTAAAAACATTGTAAAGAGCATAAGCTGGGCAGGTGTCATGCGGACCATTTCTCCCCCGATACGTACTGTTCTTGCGGAAAGATCTACGTTAATGTCAGGCTGGACGATGGCGCTGTCGATCCTTTTCTGACCCTCCCTGACAAGCTCCCCGAATCCCTTTCCATCCAGGGACAGCTTTTCCCTTAGTCGTATGAAGGGCAGCTCCGCGAGATGGATACGGGCTTCTTTTGTGTTGAGTTTCTTTATTGCACCGTCGGGGGTCTTCCCTTCGATTATACGGTTTTTCATGGGTTTGTAGAAAAACGCGGGGTTGGATTCGAATTCTGGTGAGACGAGGACATGGTAGAGCCGGTCCCGGGGACGCCCGAAAAGCTGCAACGCTGCGCCCATATAAAAGCTCATGGTTTTGCGCCCGCCGGCTATGGAGCAATGGAGCCTTGATTTTTGGTCTCCCGTTTTGTCCCGTATAAACGTGGTAATGAGGTCGCCCATCAGCTCATTCTCGGCCTCATTTTGAATGTCCATGATGTCGGTGTTATTCTGGTCTTTAGCCACAACAAACGATCTCTCGTCGAGGATTATATCGGGGATTCCGTACTCTGCAGCAAGCTCTTTAAGCACACCTTTTTTGATTAATGTATCTTGAATATGTTGTTTCCCGATAGCGGTAGTAATGATGAACAGCTCATCGGGATATACGGGTGGTTTTCTCTGTGCGAGGGTATAGATAGTCTCGGTGACTACCTGAGGAGTTATCCCTGCAACAAAAACGAATATTTCTTTAAATCCCCCCTTCCCCATATGACGATTGTAGAAAAAGTATATATAATTTGCAAGTTTTATTTAGGAGCGGGTTCGACGCTTTCGGAAATGAAATCGGTGATCTCCTCTTCTTTCCCGTTGTAGAAATGGGACGTGGGGATGACCTTGAGGTACTTGTCGGTGATCGTCAGATGCTTGTAAAATTCGAGGAGGTCATCGAGGGGGGCTATATCGTCGTACGTCCCTCCGATGAAATAGATCTTTTTGCTGAATGTCTTCAGATGGTCGCCCTTGTAAATCAGGAACGGGTAGGAGACAAGAAACAGCCCATCCAGTCCCTGCACCGCCGGCGCTGCCTTGCTTATTACCCAGGCGCCGAAGGAATAACCGGCACAGATAATCCGCCCGCCGGGGTTGAGATGCTGCCGGAGATGTTCTGAGGCTGCAAGGGCATCCCGGACCTCTCCTTCCCCTTCGTCATATTCACCCCCGCTCCCACCGACACCGCGGAAATTGAATATAAGGGTCGTGTAACCCTGCCGGGAGAACCCTTCTTCTATTGCCCCTACAACGTTGTTGCGCATGTCGCCGCCGTAGAGGGGGTGGGGATGACATATGACAACGCCGGCATCCTTACTTTCTGCCCGCAGGATTCCTTCGAGGGTGTAGTCTGATTCTATGGAGACCCTTTTTATTGACATACTATCCTTATTTTGGTAGTTTTGTAGCAAAAATTCAATAGGAAAATTATGGGTTTTTTCAGTAGAAAAGATAAAGAGAAGAAACC
>JAQTNJ010000014.1:31043-34080 GCA_028713955.1 Syntrophorhabdaceae bacterium | reverse complement strand
ATCAGCGTTGAAGCCCTCAAAAAGATGCTCCTCACATTTTCGTCGCTGATTATGGAATTTGAAGGAAGGGTTGGATCTATTGATCTGAACCCGGTTATCTGCAACGCCGCACGGTGTGTAATAACCGATGCACGAATAATGCTCACCGGCTGTTAGCCTATGATATGGAACCCTCCATCGATGTAGTGAACATCGCCGGTGATGCTCTTCGACCGGTCACCCACTAAAAAACCCGCAAGGCTGCCGACATCCTCTATGGTTACCAGGTGGTGTTCCGGCGCACCGGCAACAGCGCGTTCCATCAATTCATCAAAATGTTCAATCCCCGATGCTGCCCGCGTCAGGATAGGTCCGGGAGAGATGGAGTTAACCCTGATCTTTTTCGGGCCCAGTTCTGCAGCCATGTATCGAACACAGCTCTCCAGCGCTGCTTTTACCGGCCCCATAATATTGTAGTTTGCCACCACCTTTTCCGAACCATAATAGGTAATGGTGAGAAGAGAACCGCCATTCTGCATCAACGGCTCAGCAAGACGTGCTGCCTGGATAAAGGAATAACAGGAGGTTTCCATGGCGAGCAGGAATCCCTCTCTTGAACAATCTGTTACGCGGGCATGGAGGTCATCTTTCGGTGCAGAAGCAATGCTGTGAAGGACAAAATCAAGCCCTCCCCATTCCCGGGATATTCTCTCAAAAACGGTCTCCATGCTACCGGGGGTTTCAACATCGCAGGGCATAATGATCGGGCAGCCCATATCCTCTGCAAGGGGCCTGACAAATCGTTCTGCCTTTTCGTTGCGGTATGTAACAGCCATCTCAGCGCCGAGAAGATGGAATACCTTTGCACAACCGTATGCTATGCTCTTATCATTGGTAATCCCGAGTATCAACCCCCGTTTGTCTGCAAGGTGGTGGCTGGTGACACCCCTCATCTTCCGGAAGGCCTGCGGATATTTCTCCATAATCTCCGTGATCTCTTGTTCAACCTCGCTTTCATTCCCCATAATACACCCCCTGTTTACACTGTATCTTTCAAGTATACCGTAAAAAGTGAGGCTGTCAAGAGACGGGCCGCAATGAAAGCCGGCCCATGGCTCATGGCAAAACACCCGTAAGTCGTTAGGCGTAAGTCGTAAGGGGAGAAAGACAGCCGAGAGCGAGGAGCCAAAGAATCGCCTAACGCCTATCGCCTTACGCCTAACGGACTTACTGTCAGTTGCCCTTATAGGTGATCATCATCATCGTGATGTCATCGGATTGAGGCGTGCTGCCGGTGAATTCTGTTATCTCCTGCATCACTGCGCTTATGACCTGATCAACGGTTTTGCCCTGGTATATCGATAACCCTTTCTGGAGGCGTTCCTCGGAGAAAAGTTCGTTCCTTTCATTCATCGCCTCCGTAACCCCATCAGTATAGAAGAACAACGAATCGCCCTGTCCAAGCATAATACTACGGGTAGTGTATTGAGCTTCCTCCATCGCACCGACAAGAAGTTCACCGGATGTTTCAAGGTAAGAAACATCTCCGTTTCCCTTTATCAGCAGCGGGGGGTTGTGCCCTCCGTTTGTAAACTGCACCTCCCCGGTCATGACGTTCAGGATCCCGCAAAAAACCGTTACGAACATGCTCATGTCGTTGCCTATGCAGAGGTCTTCGTTTACCCTGGAGATGATCTTGTCGGGGGTCAGGCCCACTGTGGCCTTCGCCTTGATAAGGGTCTTCGTGAGCGCCATGAACAACGCTGCCGGAATACCCTTACCCGAGACATCGGCAATGACGAAACAGAGATGTTCATCGTCTACGAAGAAGAAGTCGTAAAAATCCCCTCCGATCTCCCTGGCCGGTTTTATCATGGCATAGATGTCAAATTCCGTCCTTTCCGGGTAGGGAGGGAATTTCTTCGGCAGGATGCCCATCTGGATGTCATGGGCTATCTTCAGTTCGCTTTCCATGCGCTCCCTTGACGCTGTAGCCTCTGTAAGTTCCCCGATATATTCCTTCAGGGATTCCCTCATGAAGCTGAATGCCTCGGAGAGCTTCCCTACCTCATCACCTGATTTCACAGGCGGCAATTCAATATCAAAGTTTCCTGACCCAATATGTTCTGTTGCCTTTGCCATGTGCCTTAACGGTCCCGTTATGGACCTGGCGATAAACACAACTGCCACGGCAAGCAGGAAGAGACCGGTAATCCCCAGGAAAAGCACGATCCGGTTGAGGTTCGTGATATCTTCCATCAGTTCGTCCTGCGGGAAAAGAATACCAAGGGACCAGCCGCTTGACTTTATCGGCACATAGGCCATCCAGCAGGATTTTCCGGTAACCGCGCTCTTGACCCACATGGGCGCAATACCCGACTCACCCCTTATCATCTTCCTTCCAACCTCTCTGAGCCTATCGTCCTCCCGTGCCTCCGCGATCGTAAAGATCGTCTCGTTCATTACGAACTCTTTTTTAGGGTGCGTTACAAAGGTCCCGTTTTTGGATATCAAAAAACCATATCCGGATTTGAGGATCTTTATAGAGGAAACGATATTGCGCAGACTTTCGAGGGATATGTCTACAACGATAACGCCCGCTATCTGCCTTTTATTGCCGATCTTTTTGTAAAAGGGAACGGAATAGGAGGACATCAGGATACCGCCGCCTTCGCCAAAATAGGGCTCTATCCACTGCGGGCGTTCAAGCTCCTTTGGGATCTGATACCAGTCCCATAAAAAATAATTATAGTACTTATCGAGGTATTTAAAATTGATCCCTCCGTAAGCCTTGTAAAAATAAGGCGCAAAAAACTCCTGATCCTTCTTGAACATATAGGGCTCAAAGGCGATTGCCGCTCCATATATTTCAGCGTTATTCTCAACAATTGCATAGAGGACCTGGAAAAGTTCCTGTTCATTGTTCGTACTGTTCTCCAGAAAGTATGCTATGTTTTCAGGTATCTTCTGAGTAGCGCTCAACAGCACCTCGATCTTGCTTGTCGTCGTGGTAATAAGGTTGCTCGAATTCTCCTTGATCCCTTTTGCTATCATCTGC
>JAQTNJ010000014.1:0-30943 GCA_028713955.1 Syntrophorhabdaceae bacterium | reverse complement strand
CGTGTGATATTCGTTGTACCACATGGCAGATGCCACATCCACCCCGTCTCTGAGGAAGAGGTTCACTGAATAAGACTGGGGAATGATCTTCACATGAAGATTAAATTTCTTGAAAAATGCCAGGGGCTGTAAACGGAACTCATCCCTCCATAACCCAACCTTTTTGCCGTTGATGTCTTCCGGTTTTTGGATACCCCTTCCCTTTTTTGCCACAAGCATAAGGGCAGACCGCTGCACAATCTGCGAGATATTTACGAGCCTTACACCTTGAGACCGCTTCTGTACCGCCGTAGAAAGCCACATGGTGCCGAAATCTACTTCCCCCTTTTCCAGCAGGTCGGCGGGAACACTGTATGGCCCTCCCATCTTAATGTTAAGGTTGATCCCGTATTTCTGGTATATACCTTTTTCAAGCGCAACGTAGTACCCGGCAAATTGCGCCTGTGGACTCCACTGAGGTATAAAGGAGGCGCTCTGAAGGGTTGTCTCAGCATAAAGCGCACTCATCGAAAGAGGAAAAAGTGTCACCGAAAAGACCAGGCAGCGGAGGATATTAAGCAGTTGGGATTTTATTCTTCTATTATGCATCGATATATCTATTATTGTTGTATACAGCGTCAATAGTCAACAGCAAAAATTACAAAGATCCTTCTGTGCAACGATTTCAGGATCGCAGAGCAGTGCATGGTATATCGTATATAGTATGTCGTAACTTCCGGTTCATGTATTACCTTCATTGATAAGCCATGAACTTTGAGCGACATTTCTCGCCGAACACCTAACGCCTTACGCCGAACGTTTTCTTTAGAACCTCGATATACTATATACGAATGTCAGTATACGATTTGCCATTAGTTACCGCAAATACGGTTCCCACATCTTGGCGGTTTTTTGGATGTAGTCCTTCGGCAAACCCTGAACGATCTGATTATGACCGGGTAGAAGGATGTCAACCTTCAGTTCTGCAAGGCGGTAAAGGGATTTTTTTAACGCACCAGGATCAGCGCCAAAAAGGTCAAAACGGCCGATCGCGTAATCGGCGTAGACCACGTCCCCGGGTATCAGAATACCGGCAGCCTCATTGTAGAGGGCAATGCCGCCCATTGAATGTCCCGGGATGTGGATCACTTCCCATATCATATCCCCGATCTCAAGGATATCCTTGTCTTCGAGCTTACGCTCAACGGGAAACTTAAAGGCATCGGCCTTCAGTCCATACTGCATCTGACACATCCCCTTGAACTCATTCATGCCGTAAACAGGCCTGTCATCTCCTTTTTCCAGCGGCTCCGCTTCGAGCCTGTGGACCCACAGTTCGGCGCGGGGGATCTGTTTTTTTATCTCACCCAGGCAACCGATATGGTCAAGGTGGGTATGCGTCATGATAACCCTCTTGATCGAAGAAAGACTGATCCCCAGTTTTTTTATGGATTCTATCTTGTAAGCGCCCTTCCCTGTCAGACCTGCATCAACAATGGACATATCGTTAGAATCGGGCTTGCCGATAATGTACATATGGGAATCAGGAATAAACTCATCCATCCCCTGTATGAAATATACGCCGTCCGTCACTTTTGCCATATCATCTCCTTTTAATTCGTTACATCACCAACGATTGTTAATAACCCATATCCAAACAAATATCCAAACGAGAAACAATACTGACAGGTTTTTGTTTGGCGAGTGGGATTGAATATTGGGCATTAATTGGAGCATCGTGTCGGGCTTGTTGCTCGAGACTAACCTCGCAATTAAACCGTTCCTGAGCAAACCGTCGTGAGGCGAGGAAGCTCGGTCTTTTGCGAAGCAAAAGTTCCGAAGCCGAACGCGAGCGAATGTAAGCCGCTGGAGCGTATGAGCGTGTTTGCGGGGAAAAGTCCGACATGATGCTCATCCTAAGTAAAAAATAGTTATTGGTATCTGGTTATTCATTCCTATCAGGATTGTTTCTTAGCCTCCTCCGTGCAAACCACCTGTTCAACTCATCAAAATAGACGTAGAAGACGGGTGTTATATAGAGCGTCATGAGCTGGGAGAGAAAGAGACCGCCGACGACTGCCACACCCATAGGCTGACGCGCATCGCCCCCTGCGCCGATACCAAGCGCGATAGGCAGTGTGCCGAAAAGCGCTGCCATCGTCGTCATCATAATAGGCCTGAAGCGGGTCATACATGCCTTGTGGATCGATTCTATTGAGTCCAGTCCCTCTGTCCTCTCCGCCTCCAGGGCGAAGTCTACCATCATGATACCGTTCTTTTTCGCGATCCCGATGAGCATGATTATACCCACCATACCGTACATGTCAAGCTCCATGCCAAAGATCCATAAGGTCATCAGGGCTCCGCATGCTGCCAGCGGAAGAGCGGTCAGGATCGTGATAGGATGAATGAAACTTTCATAGAGGACACCAAGGACCATGTAAATAACAAGGACCGTCACAAAAAGCAAAAAACCCATACTCGCAAAGGATTTCTCGAATTCCTGAGCAGATCCCTGGAACCCCGTCACGATGGACTGCGGCAGGTTCACATCCCTGGCTATCTTTTTTGTGGCATCAACGGCCTCTCCTATCGAGTGGCCGGGCTTGAGGTTGAATGCAACGGTAGCGGAATTAAGCTGACCGGTATGGTTCACGTTCAGCGGTCCCAGGGTCTCAACGATATGCGCGACCGTGCTCAGTGGTACCTGTTTCCCCTCATTTGATTTCACGTAGAGGTAGGAAAGGGCGCTCGGGTCTTCCTTGAACCTGGGCTGCACCTCGAGTATCACGTAGTACTGATTGAGCGCGCCGTAGATCGTGGAGATCTTCCGTGAGGCATAGGCGGAGAAAAAGGTATTCTGGATCTGTTCGAGGCTTAAACCCAGCGTCGAGGCCTTGTCCCTGTCGACATTGATATACAGCTTCGGGTTGTCCAGCTTTACATCAGAGTTGACATCAACCAGACCGGAGATCGTCCGCATCTTTTCCTCGAAGATCCTTGCGTATTTATAAAGCTCGTTGAGGTCCGAGCTCTGGAGCGTAAACTGGTATTCGGCAAGGGCGCTGCCTGCGCCTATCTGGATCGGGGGCGGGTTCTGCGGAAACGCGATAAGGCCGGGGACGCTGTTCAGTTTCGGCCTCAGATCATTAACGATCTCATCGACAGACCTTTTGCGGTTCTTCAGGTTCTCGAGCATGACAAATATGATACCGCTGTTATAGGTATTCATGCTCGCGACGGATATAAAGTCCTTTACATCCTTTTCCTGCTTCATGATCTCGTTGGCCGCCTCCTGGTGCCGGACCATATCATCAAAAGAGATCTTGTCGGCAGCCTGTATCCATGCCATCATGAAGTTCTGATCCTGGCTTGGCAGGAACCCCTTCGGTATTCTCACAAAGAGAAACGCTGAGATGACGACGACGATGATCGTGGCGGTGAGCGCCAGTCTGCGGTGCTCCAGCACCAACCGGAGGGTGCGGTTATAGAACCTGATCATGCCCTCGAAAACATGTTCTGTTGTGGCGTAGAACCTGCCCTCTTTCTTTTCCCTGACATCCTTGAGTATGCGGCTGCACATCATCGGCGTAAGCGTCAGGGATATGAAACCTGACAGGAGTATAGCCGCGGCAATACAGACCGCAAATTCATGAAAGAGTTTGCCGACAATACCGGGCATAAAAAGGATCGGTATAAAAACAACCACGAGGGACAGGGTCATGGACATGATCGTGAAACCTATCTCCTGCGAACCCTTATACGACGCATCCATGGCGCTTTCACCCATTTCCATCCGCCTCACAATGTTCTCAAGAACAACGATCGCGTCATCGACAACAAGCCCTACGCAGAGCACAAGGGCCATCATGGAAAGGTTGTTAAGGCTGAAACCCCGTATGTTCATCACCGCGAAGGTACCGATGATCGACAAAGGAACAGCGACGTTCGGAATGATGGTTGATCTGAAGGAACGGAGAAAGAGAAAGACAATGATAAGGACGATAAAGATCGTCAGGACCAGGGTAAATTCGACATCATCGATCGATTCCTTTATGTAATCGGACGCGTCGTAGAGAAGGTGCCACTCAACAGACTCAGGCAGCATCGTCTTCAGCCTGGGGAGTAGTTGTTCGATCTCGTCCGCCACCCTTACCGTATTCGATCCGGGCTGTTTCTTGATGGCGAGGACGATAGCCCTCTGGGTCTTGTCCTTTGAGACGTACCAGGCAGCAGTCTGCTTGTCGTTCTGGATGCCGCTGATCGCATCACCAATATCCTTTATCTTTACGGGTTTGCCGTTCTGGTAGGTAACAATAACCTCCCTGTATGCCTCACCGACCATCAACTGGCCGTTTGAGTCAATCGTAAAGGCCTGGTACGGGCCATCGAGGGTGCCCCCGGGGAGATTGACATTTGCCTTCTGGATTGCGCCGGAGACATCGTCGATGCCTATACCCATGTTGGCAAGGAGCTTCGGGTTTACCTGGATGCGCGCTGCAAATTTCTGTCCATACACGATGACCTGGGAGACGCCGTTGACCATCGTGAAGTTCTGGGCAAGATAATTCTCCGCGTAATCGTTGAGCTGGATAAGCGGCATGGACTCGGAAGTAAGGGCAAAATACATGATGGGCTGATCCGACGGGTTCACCTTGTCGTAGGTAGGAGGGCTGGGCATATTGCCCGGCAGGTCTCCCTGGGCCGCCGCGAGCTTTGAATTCACGTCCTGCGCGCAGGCATCGATATTCCGTTCGAGGGAGAACTGGAGGATGATCGTCGTAGAGCCGGTATAGCTCGTTGACGACATCGACGCAAGACCCTGGATCGTTGAGAATTGCTTTTCAAGGGGTTTGGCCACGTTTGATGCCATCGTCTCCGGGCTTGCCCCAGGCAGGGATGCCGTGACCTGGATGGTAGGAAAATCAACGGCAGGAAGGTTATTGATCGGCAGGTCCTGAAAGCTTGTGATACCGAAGAAAAGGAGACCGAACATGACCAGGATCGTCATGACCGGTCTTTTTATCCATAACGCGGAGATGTTCACTTTTTAGTACCCGGGGAGCCCGTTTTCTGTTCACCGGCGTCTGCCGGTTTTGCGGGTGTCCCTGCGTTTCCCGACGTCAGCGATTCCCGTATCTCAACAGGAAAACCGTCTTTCAGTTTCAGGTGACCATCGGTCACAACCGTTTCTCCTGCGTTGACCCCTTTCGATACAACAGTCTCCTCGCCGATCGTCCTTGCAACAGTAATGTTCCTGAACTCCGCTTTCTTATCGGGTCTTACAACAAAGACAAAATTCCCCTTCTGCCCGATCTGTACAGCCTTTGCCGGAACAACAACGGCATTCTGCTCCTCCGTGAGATTGAGGACAACGTTGACGAACTGTCCGGGCCAGAGAAGTCTATCACTGTTCCTGAACTCCGCTTTGAGGAGGATCATGCCGGTGGTTGTGTCCACGGTATTGTCAACGAATGTGAGTTTTCCCTCGACAGGGGCGCCCTGTGTACCCTGGGGATTCACTTTTACTTTCAGTACGCCAGATGTCATATACTTCCTGATCTCGGGGAGCTGTTTTTCCGGAACAGAAAATTTCACATAGATAGGCGAGATCTGGTTTACCACGACAAGCTTCGTATCGTTGTCTTTGATCATTGCGCCTTCCTTGGCCAGATGAGCCCCTGTCCTGCCGTCAAGAGGAGAACGTATGTAACAGTACTCAAGGTTAAGGCGCGCGTTATCGACGTCGGCCTTGCTCGACCTCACCGTTGCCTGCTGCGTGAGGGCAAGGGTCTGTTTATTTTCATAGTCCGAGGTTGCAACGGCGCCCTTTTCAAGGAGATAGGCATAGCGCTTCGCCTCATCCTCGTTATACTTTAGCTGGGCTATGTCCTGTGCAAGCTTTGCCTCGGACATCCTCAGCTTTTCCTGAAAGGGCCCGGGATCGATCGTAAACAGGGGCTGTCCCCTCTTTACATCCTGTCCTTCCTTGAAATGAATCCTGAGAAGCTGACCTACAATCCGCGCGTATACCGTGACCGAGTTGTACGCTTCGACTGTCCCGATCGCCTCTATGATGACAGGCATGGTCTTTTGCACGGCCTTCCCAACCAGTACAGGCACACCCTGGCGGGCAGGAGGCGGCGGTTTCTTCCGGGACAGGTAACCATAGACAACCGCGACCGCAATAACAATACAAATGATAACAATGATCTTTTTACGCTTCATCATCTGTTCCCCATTGCCCTTTCGATGCTGGCCTGGGCAGTCTTGTAATCGTAGAGCGCGCTTATGTTGGCAAGTTTTGCCTTGCTGTAACCAACGGTAGCATCGGTGACCTCGAGAGGGTCGGCTAAGCCGGCAGAGTATCGCAGATTGGCAAGGTCAAGGTTTTCTGTTGCCTGCTTTATCTGTACCTCCGTATTGGAGATCGTTTCCTTCGCCTTGAGAAGGTTCAGGTAGGACTGTTTCACATCAAGCAAGATATCAAGCCTTTTCGCCTCGATCTGTGCTTCCACCGATCTTGTCCTGGCAATCGATTCTTCGATCTTGTTCCTCGTTAACATTCCCTCAAAGATATTCATGTTCATCGACACGCCTGCATTCCATATCTGGCCAAGGGGATACTGGCTCCCCTGAAAATTGTACCGTGCATTGCCTGATATGGTTGGGAAGAAATCTCTTTTCGCACGGTCAATAGATGCCTCTGCGGAACTCTTTTGTGCGGTAAGGGACCGCAGGTCCGGTCTTTGCTGGTAGGCCCTGTCCAGCGCACTTTCAAGGGTTATTGCATACGCTTCGAAAGAAAGGTTATCGTTTATAGTAAACTGGTCGGTTATGGTCACGCCCATCGCATTATAGAGCCTGACCCATGCAACCTTCAGGTCATTCTCCGTTGTAATAAGGTCAAGCCGGGCGTTGCTCAGATCCAGCTCAGCCTTTGTCACGTCATATTTTGGCTTTTTCCCCGCCTCGAAAAGTACCTTTGCCTGGCCGAGGTGCTGCCTGTATTGCTCCACAATCTCAAGGTTAACATCTCTCGAACGCTTTGCCTTCAGGACCCCGTAATAGGACGTTTTCAGATTATTGACAATGGTCGTTGTCACATCTTCGAGGTCAAAACGGGAGGATTCAACATCGAACTCCTTCGTTTTCACATCTGTCGGGGTCTTACCGAAATCATAGATCGTCTGAGACAGGGTCGCGCTCCCTATGTTCTCGTTATGCAATCCCACGGGGAAATAGGGGTCAAGGGTATCTTTCTCGACAAAATATCTGTTGAAGCTTGCCTGAGTATCTACCTTGGGATAGTAGGGGGCCTTCGCCTGTCCAAGCAGTGACTCTTTCGCGCGGACCGTATATCGGGAACTCATGATCGAGGGATGCTGCGCGAGGGCGATCTCGATACAGCGCTCAAGGCCTAACGATTCCCCCGTTTTGATAGCCGGTTCACCGGCCATGGCAAAAGAGGAGATGACAAATCCCGCAATGACAGCAAAACAGGTGTAATATTTCATATGTCCCACCATAAATCCACTTATCAGAATTCTTGTGCCGCGCACAGATAGAATAAATCACATAATAAAAGAGGATGGGCTTATTGTCAAGATTTTCATGGAATTACTGTCCGGGAAGAGGAGAATGCGGGTGCCCGTGCGGTCTCTAAAGTATTCCGATTAATGAACTGCCTGCAGCTAAAGTACGGGAAATGATAAAATTGAAAGCCCGAGCGTGATATTAATAAACATGAGAAGGAGGGTAATCCTCCCTGACCAGATGTGCAGCCCCTTAATCGCTTGAATATGTTCCCTGAACCTGAATTGCATAAACCCGAGGAATGGGGTTGCCACGGCAAGGACCACGGCGACGATTCCAATGTAGCTATGCGGTATTCTCAAGTGCTGTCCCCCTGCAAAAAAGATATCCAGCGCCACCGCAGATAATCCCATAATAACGCAGGACGCGCCCGTTATGCCGCACAACCTGTGGACCTTAAGCCACCAGGTCTTCCTTTTCATAAAGCGCACAATGATAAAACCGGCCAGGAGAAACATAAAACCGACACACATGAGGCTGGCATGGGTATATAAAAGTATCATAACCGGATATCCTCCCGATGAGACGATAATCTCTTCAAAAAAGGATCAATGGCCGGATAGCCTGAGAAGTACCATGTTTGACAGCGGGTCGAGGTCCCGTATTGCCTTGATCCCTTTGATCTCAATGATGACCGCCTCCATGATGAGGAACGTCTTGGCGGCCTCTCTGAGACAGCCGGCTTTTACCGTATCCCACTTTCCATAGGCGCCATGAAAATGTAATCTTGGTTCGTCCTTGTACCAGAATATCGTACCAATACCCAGCGTCTCATGACTTTCCACGAGTTCCCGCCAGCTTGGCGTCGGCGGCATTACGTCCTGGGTTGGCCCTACAACAATCTTTGCTTCTTTGATGCCGCCGATAAGGTAAAATATACCTGCTTTGATCTTCTCCTGTTTGGCAATACCGACAAGGTTTTCGAGTATATCGTCGTCATCATCAAGCTGTGCCACGATGACCCTTCCAATCTCACCTGTTTGGTATTTCACATTGCAGCCTCCTCGCTCAACAATTCTAATAATGCATAACCGCGTCACTCATCCATACATACACCTGCGGCTCGTGATCTATCCTTAGAATCCAATACCTTTGCCGGTTGTTGTATTGCTACGGGAGGGATCACCTTTACATCCCCCTGCTGAGCCCTCCAGGCACCTTGATCCGTTTCTCCAGATGGTCTCTGAAAGACTGACGTCAAACAGGTTGGCGCCTGATAGTTCTGCCTCCCTCAGGTTGGCTTTGTCCAGGTTGGCTTTGCTCAGGTTGGCACCCGAAAGATTAGCGCCGTACATATATGTACTGCGCATGTAGGCGCCTGAGAGGTCGGCGTTGGAGAGGTTGGCATTGGAAAGCACGGCGTTGGAGAGGTTGGCGCCTGAGAGGTTGGCATTGGAGAGGTTGGCATTGGAGAGCGCGGCCCCGGAGAGTTGCGCCCCGGAGAGTTGCGCCCCGGAGAGGTCAGCATTACGCAGGTCGCACCATTCACATTGTTTTGTTGTCATAAGCTTATCCAGGTCCTTCTGTTTAAAGGCACAGGATGTATGGGGAATGGAACATAAAATGATAACAATAAAAAAAATACCCGACATAGTGGTTCCTTGCATGATGCCTGTTCTTCCCGCTGGTTTTGTTTCATTTGTAGCCAATTATTCTCTCCTGTTTTCTGCCTGTCTTCACGTTTTTACCATAAGACATATAATGATTCAACGGATATTTAATCAAGATAGCAGATGGAAAACAAAGGAAAGGCAATCAAAGTTCCCGCTCCATGATCATGGGAAAATTGCGAAACTTGTCACCGATTATGGGCCAGTCCTTGTTCCTGAACTTCGGATGAAAAAAGACGCCTGTCTTATGCATGTATTTCATAGCCTATTCTTGGGCGAGAAGGGGTGGCCGGGGTACACGCTTGCGGGTGTACCATGAATAGATCAACCCTCATCCATATTACAGGGAGGTACTTTCTCCTTCAGCACCTTCAACATTGCATCCGTGAGTTCAGGCTTCATAGCAAAAGAAGAGGCCGCAAATCCATCCTTCTTCTTGATCAGAAGCCACTCCTTTTCTTTACCCTTCAGCCGTGTCAGCACAAAACCCCCTTTTAGTCTTTTACCCTTCAGGAAAAATCCGATGTACCCTTTTGCCATATCGTTGTCCTGGAGTTCAAGGTCTCCCGCATCCCAGATCACGACAGGCCCTGCCCCGTAGTAGCCGTCAGGGATAATACCTTCAAATGTACCGTATTCGAGGGGATGGTCATCAACGGCAATCGCAAGCCGTTTGTCCTGGGGGGACATCGATGGGCCCTTCGGCACGGCCCAGGATTTCAATACCCCGTCGATCTCCAGCCTGAAATCATAGTGGAGCTTCTTTGAATGGTGCTCATGGACAACGAAATACGGCATGTCATATTATACCATACGCGGGGATACGGTTCAGTAAGAACCGGGTAGGCAGTAAGCAGTAAGCAGTGAAAAGCTTTTTGTGCATACTACTACATACTGCTTACTATCTTTTGTTCTTGCCGTCCTCTGCCTACTTCCTGCTGCCTACTCTGTTTAGTTTTTGCTGATAGCTGACTGCTGGCAGCTATCTACTGTCGACTGCCTTTATTGCTCCATAATCTGTAACTGCCGTGATCTCCATGGTATTTCTTCTCATGCGGCCAGTATATTCCCTCAGGTCGATGACAATGACGATGATATTATCGGTGCTCCCGTGATCGAGGGCCTTTTTGACTATCCTATCGGCCCCTTTCTGAGGATCCGTTGACTGTCTTACCTCCCGGATAACATCTTCCGGCGTTAGGACGTCCCAGACACCATCACAGGCAAGGACTGCATAATCATTCTCCTTTCCAAGATACCCTTCTGCAACCCTCGGTTCGGCGATCACATATGGTTTCAGATGTAAATCTCCCAGGGCCCTGCTTACAGCAAGTACCCCCTGCACCCTCGGCGTCCCGATACGCGTCACCTCTCCACCGAGGGCCTCGATTCTCCCGGTCTCACCGGATAGGGTGGGCTTGTGGTCAACAGTAAGGACAATCACATTGCCTTCCGTCCCGATGATAACCCTCGTATCCCCTGCATTGGCTGCAATGAAACGGTCTTCCATAATATAAAAATGAGCCGCTGTCGTACCGCTTTGTATGTGCCTCTCGAGGAGGTGATTATCGACGGCCAGGTAGGCATCCCTCAAGAGATCGGTGTCCTTCCGTCGATCCCGCAGTGATTTTCCCATTTCCCGTGCCCTGTTGTGCATGAAATAAGGCGTGAGCATCTCGACGGCTATACGTGATGCAGTCTTACCACCATGGCCATCATATATCTCGGCTCCGAAAAGATGTTCTTCGGGTCTTTCGTAGATTGCGTGCTCATCCTCCATGCTCTCCCGCCAGCCGATCGTCTCGCTTACACCGTAGCGAATATTCATGATACATATATTTTACCATAAAATGATGCGCTACTGGATACTTGGTGCTGGGATACCGGGTACTTGATGCTGGATTTCTCGCTTGATACTGCTATCAGTTATCAGTAAAAAACAGGCTAAGGTTGAGGCTAAGGTTAAGCTCACCCTGTTTCTCTCAACCTCAACCTTAACCTGATTTTTCTTGCTATGCACTAAGAGCTGTTTTTCTTGTTGTGAGCTATTGTTATACGAAATACTTGCAATGGAGGATATGAAATTCTATAATAAGAACTTACATGAAATTCGAAGATGGACTGAAAAAACTTGAGAACATTGTCAAGACCCTTGATGATGGTAAGATTCCCCTTGATGAAGCCCTGAACCTTTTCAAGGAAGGGCTTACGTTGACCAAAGAACTCTCAAAAAGACTCGATGAAATAGAGAAAAAGGTCGAAATACTGATAAAAAAAGAAGATGGCGCCATAGAGAAAAAACCGTTTTTACAGGAAGAATAGTGGATCTCTCTACATACCTGCACGACAAAAAGATTATCATAGAAAATACCCTGAAGGAGATCTGCGCTTCCTTTGTTTCAACACCGGGTGTTTTGAGAGATGCCATGGAATACATGTTATTCTCCAATGGCAAGAGGATACGTCCTGTCCTTGCGGTCGCGACCTGCGAGGCCAAAGGGAAAAGCAGCGATGACATCCTTCCCTGTGCCTGCGCCCTTGAAATGATCCATACATACTCCCTCATCCACGATGACCTTCCGTGCGTAGATAACGATGACTTAAGGCGCGGGAAACCTACATGCCATAAGGTTTTCGGCGAGGCGCTCGCGGTTATGGCAGGAGATGGTCTCCTTACAGAAGCCTTCAGGATCATTACCGATACCCGTTATACGGAGAGACTGAACCCGAAGGTCCTCAAACAGATCATTTTCGAGATAGCCAGCGCCGCCGGAGCAGAAGGGATGATAGGTGGACAGGTCATGGATATACTCTATGACGGCAAGGAAGGATCAAAAAACATTCTCCAGTACATCCACATGCACAAAACCGCCACGCTCATCAGGGCATCCGTCAGGATCGGGGCCATTGCGGGAGCGGCAAAAGCCAAGGAGCTGAAGGGTTTCACGAAATACGGCGAATGTATCGGGCTGGCATTTCAGATCATGGATGATATACTGGATACCGAGGGAGATGAAGAGATTGTTGGAAAAAGGTTAAAAAAAGACACGAACAAACAGACCTATATCAAACATTACGGTATCCTCGCGTCAAAGTACAAACTCGAACAACTCGTCAATGAAGCAATACTTTCAATCGATTTTCTTGGAGAAAATGCCCGGATACTGAAAGAGATTGCCCAATACATCGGCAACAGGGTTTCATAATGCTCCTCGAAAAGATCCATTCACCGAAAGATTTAAAAAAATTCACGATCCCGGAACTTATCCGGCTTGCTGAAGAGATAAGGCCCTTTATCGTTGATGTTATTTCCAGAACCGGCGGTCACCTTTCATCAAATCTCGGCGTAGTAGAGCTCACCATTGCGCTTCACTACGTATTCGATACGCCGGAGGACACGATCATCTGGGATGTGGGCCACCAGTGTTATACCCATAAGATCCTCACGGAAAGGCAGGACAGATTCAGCACAATCAGGCAGAATGGCGGGTTAAGCGGCTTTCCCCTCAGGCAGGAAAGCAGCTATGACACCTGGGATACAGGCCATGCAAGCAATTCCATCTCCATTGCCGTGGGTCTCGCAGAAGCAAAAAAGAAAATGAACAGGCACCATAAGATCGTGACCGTTATCGGCGATGGCTCCCTGACAGGAGGCATGTCCTTCGAGGCCCTGAACCACGCGGGTCACCTCAAGAGCGACATCATTGTCGTCCTCAATGACAATGAAATGTCCATATCAAAGAATATCGGCGCCCTCTCTTCCTACCTGAACAGGATGATGACAGGGGAGTTCATCAGCAATATCAGGGAGGAGATCAAAAACATTACGAAAAAACACCCCACTGTATATAAAGCGGCAAAACATTTCGAGGAGGCTATCAAGGGATTTTTTATCCCCGGGATACTCTTCGAGGAACTCGGTTTCCAGTATTTCGGACCTGTTGACGGACACGATCTCGGCAACCTCACGGATACCCTGAAAAACATCAAGCGATTCAAAGGCCCGGTCCTGATCCATGTCATAACAAAAAAAGGGAAGGGCTATCCTTACGCGGAAGATGACCCTGAAAGATTTCACGGCATCTCAACGTTCGAGATGACGACGGGAAATTCCATCCGCAGCGGTTCCCGCACCTACACCGACGTCTTTGGCGATACGATCGTCGAGCTTGCGAAAAAAGATGAAAGGATCGTAGCAGTCACGGCAGCGATGGGGCTCGGTACGGGGCTTGATAAGTTTTCCGGCCTCTACCCTGAACGATTCTACGACATCGGCATTGCCGAGCAGCACGGGGTCACATTCGCCGCCTCCCTCGCCCTTGGAGGTTTAAGACCATTCGTTGTCATATATTCAACCTTCCTCCAGAGGGCCTTCGACCAGATCATTCTCGATGTCTGTCTCCAGAACCTCCCGGTTGTGTTTGCCATTGACAGAAGCGGGATCGTAGGCCAGGACGGGCCTACCCATCACGGCGCATTCGATCTTTCCTACTTCAGGCATATCCCCAATATGGTACTCATGGCGCCAAAGGACGAAAACGAGCTGAGACACATGCTCTACTCTGCATATCTTTATGAGTGTCCCGCGGCAGTACGCTATCCGAGAGGTGAGGCCCCGGGTGTACCTATCGATGAACAATTCAAAGAGATACCGCTTGGCACCTGGGAAGTTCTCAGGGAGGGCGCCGACATGGCGATCATTGCCTGCGGCAATATGGTACATCCGGCATCGTTGGCAGCAGAAGAGCTTGCCGGCGAAGGTATAGAGTGCTCGGTTGTCAACGGACGATTCGTAAAACCGATGGACAGAGAACTACTCCTCCGAATCGCGCAACAGACGGGGCGCATCCTTACCATTGAAGAGAATACAATTATGGGTGGTTTCGGAAGCGGCATCATGGAGCTCTTATCAAAAGAAGGGGTGGCGCTCCCCGTAAAATGTCTCGGCATTCCCGACACCTTCATAACCCACGGCAGTCAGAACAGTTTAAGAAACAGGATCGGTCTGGACAGGGAAGGTATCTCAAAGGCAATACGAGAGTGGCTAAAGAAAGAATAGACGTCATCCTCACAAAAAAAGGTCTCGCTCCATCCCGCGAAAAGGCAAGGATATTCATAATGGCAGGGGAAGTATACGCTGCGAACGAACGCGTTACAAAACCTGACCAAAGGTATTCCGAAGACGTCGCCGTCGAGATAAAGAAAAACCCTGTCCCCTACGTAAGCTACGGCGGGGTCAAGCTCAAAAAGGCCCTGGAAACCTTTCAGGTTATCATTGACGGAAAAAAGGCGCTCGATATAGGCTCATCAACGGGAGGGTTCGTGGAATGCCTGCTGGAGGCAGGCGCAACGGCAGTCCACGCCGTGGATGCCGGCACTCACCAGCTTCACGAGCGCTTGAGGAACGACAAGAGGGTAACCCTGAAGGAAAACTGCAACGCCAGATACTTACGGTTTGACGATATCGGCGAGACAGTGGATCTCATCACCATTGATGTCTCTTTCATATCCCTCAAAAAGATACTCCCGCCAATAATCCGGTTTCTGAAACCGGGGGGCAGGATCATCTCGCTCGTCAAGCCGCAGTTCGAGGTCGGGAGATTCGAGGTCGGGAAAGGCGGCATCGTGAAAGACGGAGAGAAGATACAAAAGGTCATGCAGGACATCCAATCCTACGGAAAATCCCTTGGCATTGTCCCGGTAAATGTGGTAGAAGCACCGAGAGAGAAAGAAAAAAAGAACAGAGAGTATTTCATCCTATGGGAATTCCAAAAGACCCAAACCCAATAAAACTTTTCTCAAGTCTCATCTTCAGAGAGGAAGCCGTGCTCCACGATGCCTTGAAGATGCTCGGGGACAAGATAGGTATGATCCAGGAAAAAAACCAACCCACAGCCTTTTCCCACACAGACTATTACGAGAAAGAGACAGGAAAAGACCTTCTACGCGTGTTCATCCTTTTTGAGGAACTCTTTCCGAGGGAACTGCTCCCTCAGATCAAATTAAAGACAAATGAGATAGAACTCGCCTTCTCGGAGAACCACATGAGAAGGGTGAACATTGACCCTGGATATATCTCCCTTGAAAATGTTATACTCGCGACGACGAAGGGTTTTGCCCACAGGATCTATATCGGCAGCGGGATATACGCCGATCTGACTCTCGCGTACAGCAGCGGAACATACAGACCGCTCGAATGGACATACCCGGATTACAGCGAGGCAAAGACAATCTCCGTCTTCAATGAATGGAGAGAAAACTATAAAAAGGTGCTGCGATGCCAAAAAGTATGACAGGATTTGCAAAACTGGAAACCGAATCCCCGGAAGGAAAGCTTTACGGAGAGGCCCGGGCATTAAACAGCCGTTACCTCGAGATCAGCATCAAGCTCCCCAGGGCCGATTACCTCTATGAACAAAAACTGCGAGAGATCGTCAAGCGCTATATCAAGCGGGGTAAGGTTGACGTTACAATAAAATGGGAACGGTCAACCGAACAGTCCGGTATACAGAAGATAAACGAAAGCGTTCTCGCGCAATATGTGGAGATGGTAAAAACCTTAAAGGAAAAATACGCGCTGAAGGGTGATCTGACGATCGATAATATCTTCAGTTTTAAGGACATCTTTTTATACGAAGAGAACAATAACATCAATGAGGACATACTGATGAAATCTTTCGAGAGCCTGCTTATACAGCTCAACCTGGAAAGAGGAAAAGAAGGAGAACTTATCAGGAAAGACCTTGCGGCAAGGGCAGGCGCTATTGCGTTGAACATCTCCGCGGTCGAAGAACGATGGCCCCTGACAATCAGAATGCACGAAGGTAAATTGCGGGAGAGGATCACGGAGATCGTAAACACATCATCTGTTGACGAGACAAGGGTGCTGCAGGAACTGGCAATCTATATGGAGCGCCTCGATATCTCTGAAGAGATCGTGCGGCTGAAGGGTCACATTGAAAATTTCAGGGATACCCTTGAGTCGGATGATCCCATAGGGAGAAAACTCGATTTTATTATCCAGGAGATGGTAAGGGAATCGAATACCATAGGAAGCAAAGCAAACGATCTTTTTATTAATGAACGGGCCATCCAGATAAAGGTAGAGATTGAAAAGATACGCGAGCAGGTGCAGAATGTGGAGTGACTTACGTCAGGCAGGGAGCGGGGAGCAGATGCCTTTACTGCCTACTGCCTACTGCCTACTTATTGCTCTTTGATATTAGCAACGGTGACGAGTGTGGATACTAAGAAAAAGGGATGTCTGATTGTGGTTTCGGGGCCTTCGGGGGTTGGGAAATCAACGATCATAGAGAGATTCTTAAAGAGCGATACCAACAGCAGGTTCTCCGTCTCTTACACGACAAGACAGAAAAGGGACCGCGAGATAAACGGAAAAGATTATTACTTTGTTGACAACAGGACCTTTCAGGAGATGCTGGAAAAAGGACTCTTCCTCGAATGGGAAAATGTCCATAACTATCTTTATGGCACGCCGAGACAGGAAGTGCTGGACATAATGCAAAAGGGCATTGATGTTATCCTTGACATCGATGTCAAGGGCGCCCTCAGTGTCAAAGAAAAATGCGCAAACGCCCACCTTATATTCATTGCACCGCCCTCAAAAGACGAGCTTATTGAAAGACTCACCCTGAGAGGAGAAAAGGAAATCGCTTTAAGAATGAAAAGCACAGAAGAAGAGATTGCACAAAAAGATCAATTCGAGTATACTATTACCAACATTAAACTCACTCAGGCATATGAAGATTTCAAAAAGACGATAGAACATGTAAGGAGAACGGTATATGGCAAGAATAACTGTTGAAGATTGCATGGATACGGTGGAGAACCGCTTCGAGCTTGTCCACCTGGCGGCAAAAAGGACAAAACAACTGATAAAGGGCGCCAAACCGCTTGTAAAGTCTTCCAACAAAGAGATCGTGACGGCGCTGAGGGAGATTGCCGACAAAGAGATCTACTTTGAGAAGAAGGAGATCCTTGAGGAAAAAGAGGCCCCCTACCAGTTATCAAATTTCGCACCGTAACGAAACCACCGCTTCAATCCTAATGCTGATAATACCCAAACACCAATAACCAAGCTCCAATTAATCACCAATACCCAATATTCAATAACCAAATAAAGACTTGTAGGTATTGTTTCCCGTTTGGTGATTCGGTCATTGGTTATTGGGTATTAACTGGTGATTGATGTTTGGTTATTGGTTATTTTTTCTTTTTTTTGACTTAAGTCAAGGCACGCTGATTGATCCCGCCTTATATTTAATACAATGAAACAAATAAAAACAATCAAGGAGGGATATATGTTTTGTTATCAGTGTGAACAGACGGCAAAAGGTGAAGGATGCAGTAAAGTGGGTGTCTGCGGTAAGCAACCCGATGTGGCAGCGCTTCAGGACCTTCTGGTATATCTGCTCGAGGAGCTCTCTTATTATGCCGTGGAGGCGAGGAGGCTGGGGTTAGCCGACCGCGAGGTCGACGTCTTTACTGCCGAGGCGCTCTTCCATACGCTGACAAACGTCGATTTCGATCCATCACGGCTCACATCGCTTATCCGGCAAGCCGTTAAACTGAGAGACGGGCTGATGGATACAATAAAAACAAAGGGCGGTAATATTGGTTTTCCGGAAGGCCGCAGCCTTATAAAACCTGAAGTATCACCTGACGGACTCGTAAGGCAGGGGGAATCCTTTGGGTTGAAAAGCCTGGGGAACGCGAACCCGGATATCACCTCCCTCATACATACCCTTCTCTTCGGGCTCAAGGGGGTTGCAGCATATGCCTACCACGCACAACTTCTCGGGAAGGAAGACGATGCCGTATACGCTTACATCCACGAGGCATTAAGGGCGATCCTGGAGAATACGCTGTCTCTTGATGAATGGCTGTCGATGGTCCTTAAATGCGGGGAGATCAACCTGAGGGCAATGGAGCTTCTCGACGCGGCGAATACGGACTCCTACGGTCATCCTGTGCCGACGAAGGTACCCCTCGGCGCGAAAAAGGGCAAGGCGATACTTGTATCCGGCCATGACCTGAAAGACCTTGAAGAGATCCTGAAACAGACAGAAGGCAAGGGGATATATGTATACACCCACGGCGAGATGCTCCCCGCCCACGGTTACCCAAACCTCAAAAGATACGAACACTTCTATGGACATTACGGCACCGCCTGGCAGAACCAGCACAAGGAATTCAGCGCATTTCCCGGCGCTATCCTGATGACCACAAACTGTATCCAGAAACCCCTCGACTCATACATGGACAATATCTTCACCGCCGGCACTGTTGGGTGGCCCGGCGTCAAACATATAAGCGACGGGAATTTCAAACCCGTTATTGAAAAGGCGCTCTCGATGAAGGGATTCGATAATGACAAAAACGGCAAATCGGTGATGGTCGGATTCGCGCGGAATACGGTAATGAGTGTTGCCGGCACGGTCATAGAGGCGGTAAAGAGCGGGAAGATAAGACATTTCTTCCTTGTTGCGGGCTGTGATGGCGCAAAGCCGGGCAGGAACTACTATACGGAATTCGTGGAGAAGGTGCCGAAGGACTGCATCGTCTTAACCCTTGCCTGCGGCAAGTTCCGCTTCTTCGACAAGGACCTCGGGGACATCGGCGGCATCCCGCGACTTCTCGACATAGGGCAGTGCAATGACGCCTACTCCGCCATACAGATCGCCGTCGCCCTTTCCAAGGCCTTTAACGTGAGCGTCAACGAGTTGCCCCTTTCTCTCATCCTGTCATGGTACGAGCAGAAGGCTGTGGCGATCCTTCTTACGCTTCTTTATCTGGGCATCAAGAACATGCGTCTCGGACCGACTTTGCCTGCCTTTATTACACCCAACATACTCGATGTTCTCGTGAAGAATTACGATATAAAACCAATATCGACACCGGAGGCAGATCTGAAGGCAATACTGGGGCAGTAAAACAAACAGAGGGCGGAGGGCATGGGGCAACTTATTTGAATTGTGCATCTTTCACTCTTCGCTCTTTGCTCTCAGCTAACAAGGAGGTCATCATGAAGACGCAGAGAAAGATAGTGAATATAGACGAGGACCGTTGTAATGGGTGCGGACAATGTGTCTCCGCCTGCGCAGAAGGCGCGATAGAGCTCGTAAACGGCAAGGCAAGGCTTGTATCGGAAAACTACTGTGACGGGCTTGCCGCCTGTCTCGGCGAATGCCCTGAAGGCGCAATCAGCATCGTTGAACGGGAGGCTGACGCCTTCGATCCTGAAGCCGTCGAACACCGTAAAAACAGCGAGGAGCGGAGAGCTGAGAGCGGAGAGAAAAACATCAAAAACACTGAACCTGAAACTCGAAACTTGAAACTTGAAACTCACGGTTCTTTACCGTGTGGCTGCTCATCAACACACCTCCAGACGTTCGGAACCACCTGTGAAGCAGCAAATCAACCTGTTTCCCGGTCGGATATGTCCTCGGCCCTCTCCCACTGGCCTGTGCAGATCAAACTCGTTCCACCGACAGCTCCGTTCCTGAAAGGCGCCGATCTCCTTGTGGCGTCTGACTGCACACCCGTTGCCTGTCCGAATTTTCATCGAGACTTTCTCAAAGGCAGGACAGTGCTTCTGGGGTGTCCAAAGTTCGACGATACAGAAGAATACATCAATAAATTTGCCGATATCTTCAGAACAGCGGGTATCCGGAGCATCACCATCCTGATCATGGAGGTCCCCTGTTGTTCAAAGATGCCGCTCATAGTACAACAGGCAATGGCCCTGGCAAAAAAGAATATCCCCGTCGAGACCGTCATTGTAAGCCCAGGAGGTACTATCGTTAAGAGACAAAAACCGGCAGCGTAAAACGCAGAAGATGAGAGGATGAGAAGGTGAGAGGTTGAGAAAACCCGTAATTCGTAAATCGTAATTCGTAATTGGATAAACCCCGTGGAAGGTGATAGGTAATAGGTCATTGCGAGCGAAGCGCAGTACGTTGTCATTGCGAGCTCGCAGGGCGTGGCAATCTCAATGGATGAGATCGCCACGTCGCTTCGCTCCTCGCGATGACGATATAACAAGAACCTCGTTCCTGAGTTTTCCACCCTCTGTTTCGTCCCTCGTCCTTCGGTTCTTCCCCTTCCGCCTGACGCCTCACGCCTTACGGGTGTATTGTTATCTGATTAATGTTGACCGCTATTATTCCGTGATTTACAATAAACAAAATCCATTGTCAGGAGAACAACGATGAAAAAGATCCTCGTTATATGTCTGTTTGCGATTACTATCTGCGTAGCATATCCGTACCCATCCCGGGGAACTGACCTGACACTAAACAATACCCCCACGATAGTCTGTTTCAGCCCTGGAGGGAAATGCACGAATAAGATTATAAAAGAGACGGAAACAGCGACACGGGAGATCCTTGTTCAGATGTTTTCGTTCACCTCGGCGCCATTGAGAAACGCCCTCGTGAAAGCACAGAAACGAGGGGTAGATGTCGGGGTCATCCTTGACAAGGGTGAACAGAAAAACCGGCAATATAAAACAGCAAAAACCCTTTCGAAGGGCGGCGTATCTGTCTACATCGACGATAAACACACAAATTCACACAACAAGATCATGATCATCGATCGCGAGACGGTCATTACCGGCTCTTTCAATTACACCTATCCCGCGGAGAGCAAGAACGCGGAAAACATCCTGATCATTAAATCCGGCGAGCTCGCCAAGGTATACGCCGACAACTGGCTCAGCCACAGGCAGCATTCAAGGAAATACTAACCGGATAGGTTCATGGCAAATCGTATATAGTATATCGTATATAGTAGTTCGTACATCGAGGCTTTAAACATCGCGTCATTGCGAGCCCGCAGGGCGTGGCAATCCCATACATGAGATCGCCACATCGCTCCGCTCCCCGCGATGACAAGAGAAAGCTGACAGTTTTCATAAGATTTTGCTCAGAATTTCTATATACGATATACGAATTACGATATACGGTTTGCTACGAGCTGTGTTTCGCCAGGACTTCCTCCAGCATCTTTCCCAGTTTTGCCTCTTCTGTCTCGTCCGCATATTTCGGGCGTTCCACGTCCGGGAAAAGGCTGAATATCCCGTTCATGATCACCTCTGCGTGAGGGGGACAGCCCGGAAGATGTACGCCCATCTCAGCGTTATGCTGCTGGCAGATGCCCATGAAGATGTTTCTCGCGCCTGGATCGATCTTTTCTTCTGTATCGGGGCCAAGGTAGATATGTACCTTTTTATCGAAGGGTCTGTCGATGAGAAACCTGCTTGCATCCCGGGGGTCGCCTCTACGCAGTTTGTTGAGGACAAAATGGAGATAGCCCCGGCAGCCCGAGCAGGCATTGCCCGCGTGAACGCTGATATCTCTTCCGCCCCCTATATTGATCTCAGGCAGTTTGAAAGGACTCGCTACCTCATCAATTGAAGGACCGATAACGGCAATCCGATCGGGGTCAACGGAACCCAATCCCTGCATATATGCCATCCATACCGGTGGGGACATGACTGGATCAAGGCCCATTACCCTCATGGCAACTGCGTCAACAGCCACGGGGTTTGTGCCGCCGATTAAAAGATCCATTTTCTTTGGAGTACCCGATACGGGTCCAAAACCTTCCTGTCCTGTAAGGCCGTCGATAATGATGAGGTCCGGTTTCACAAGGTGATGGATATTGACAAGACTCTGCCAGAGGCCGAAAAAATGGCTCATATATTTTTCAAGGGGAGGAACAGCGCCCTGGAGGCTCTTGACACTCAGGGATACAGTTGCGGCAAAATGCATCTTCAATACAGGGACGTTAATGATTACATCGGCATTTTCTATTGTCAGGGGGATCTTCCGCGAGGACATCCTCTTTTCTCCCGGTACGGCCTTTTCTACCAGCTCGTCGGTATTCAGGTCCACGAGACTAATCTTTTCCGGATCCATCTCAACCAAACGGTCATATCCATAAAGGGTAAACATCTTCCCCGTCGCGCTCCTGTTGATCGATGAGCCTTCGGCTATGATAATCTTTCCGGCTACGGGAAGAAGGAGTTCGATGAGGGTCCTGACAAGCCTCACATCCGTTACAATACCGCCCTTGCAGACACCATCTTGCATCCCGTGGTCGCTGACGAGGTTAGGCTTGATAACCACAGACTGCCCCTTCTTAACGAACTTGCCCAGACCACCGAGATTATCTATGAGGTTCTTCAGGCCTCTTTTAATCTCTCTTTCCGACCGCGTCTCGGGAATCTTTTCAATCGCCACCCGTTCTTTTTTCATGTAAGGCCTGCAGGGCTTGACTCCGGCCAATCTCCTGAAGAGGACCGAGGTGCTTAGCTCCAGCTTTCTCAATAATAATCCATCAATATTTCTCGTCCGGATAGGCCGGAATCCGTATTCAACCATCCAGCGGTATTTCCCGGCATCTGTTTTCAAGACCTCCGCCGCGATGAGATTCTCTCTCACAATGAGGGCATCCACCATCTTTGGCTCAATCTCCTTTCCTTTCCATTTCTCTGTTGCCAGTATCTCTTCGATGGTGCTTGTTCCGGTATTATAGATGATCCAGCCGGCCGCTTTGTGATCCACCGTTGCCGTATAGGCAACGATATCAGGGTTTTTCAGCCATTGCCCCCATTTAAAAGTTGCATAATCGGAACCCCTTTCGACGGTTTCGTAATAGTTACGGAGGTTTTCATAAAATATCTTCGATGGTTTGCCCTTCTTGAGCGTAATACCTGATGTCATGTTTCTCCTCCCTGTTTCCCGCGCTGTCCCGGAGACAATCAACCGGTCCTTTAGATTATCACAATAGAACCCTGCGGGCAAGACGGATGACGAAACGTAACAGACCGTATTTCGTATATCGTATCTCGTATATCGGTATTGTAAAGAAGACCGTTCGGCATGATGCGTTCGGCGAGAAAGGCAGCTCATGGTTCATAGCGAACCCGATACTCGATGATGATTATCGATGTTCGACACTGACGGCTTCTTTAGCTCTCAGCTCTCCGCTGCCTTTCTTACGGGTTTATATTGTTATCCCAGCCGCTTTTTGAATCGCGCTGCGCTGAGCGTGAGTATCGTCAGGCCAAGCAGGAGAAGGGCGAGGATCTGCGTCCACAACACATTGAAGCCGGCGCCTTTCAAAAATATGCCCCGGACGATCACGAGGAAATACCTGAGGGGGTTCAGATAGGTTATGTACTGGAATATGGCCGGCATATTCTCTATGGGGGTTGCAAACCCGGAGAGGAGTATGGCCGGCTGGAAGAAAAAGAACGTTGCCATCATCGCCTGTTGCTGTGTCTTCGATATGGTCGATATAAAAAGTCCTATACCCAGGACGGAGAGGAGGTATACGCCTGTGCACAGGAAGAGGAACAGTATCGCCCCCTTGACAGGTATATCAAACCAGAATACACCGACTATTGTAACAAGGAGCATATCGACAAAACCAATGGCGGCAAAGGGGATTGTCTTCCCGAGCATAAGTTCGATAGGCCGTATGGGTGTTACCATGAGCTGTTCCATGGTACCTACCTCTCTTTCCCTTACTATTGCCATTGATGTGAGCATGAGGCACGTGAGCATGACAATGAGGGCTATCACTCCGGGAATATTGTAATTTCTGCTCTTCAGGTCAGGGTTATACCACACCCGCGGGCGAAAATCGATCCCGGCAACCTTCACCTTTACCGGCACAGACGTCATATCCTTCGAGTATCCCGCGATCACCGTGTTTATATAATTCATGGCGATCATCGCCGTATTCGAATCGGTGCCGTCAACGATCACCTGAATCTCTGTCTGAATACCTTTTCTCAGGTCTTTCCCGAACCCCCTGTTGACCTGTATTGCGCAGAGCGCCTTCCCCCTGTCAAGAAGGTCCCGGACTTCATCCGGCGATCCGGGCGCATACTCAATGGTAAAATATCCCGATGACATAAGCCTTCTCGAAAGCTCCCTGCTTTCGGAAGACCTGTCGAGATCATACAACGCCGTTGGAACGTTGTTAACGTCGGTTGTAGCTACATATCCGAACATAACGAGCTGGATCATGGGGGTGACGAAGATAAAGAATATCATCCTCCTGTCCCTGAATGTCTGTAAAAATTCTTTAACAACAAGATTGCGAATGCGCTCAAACATGGTCATTCAATCCTTTTCCTGAATTTCTTGTTTGCGATAAGAAAGATAAGGCCGGCATAGATCACAAGGAGGGATGTTTCCATAACGAGCAGTCTCAACCCTATGCCTTTTAAGAATATCCCCTTGAGGATCGTCACAAAGTAACGTGCGGGGACAACATACGTGACGGCCTGGAGCGGCTTCGGCATGTTGGATATAGAAAAGATAAACCCTGACAACAGAAATGAAGGGAGGAAGGAGCTGACCATGGCCATCTGGCTTGCCGCGGTCTGTGTTCTTCCCGCTATTGAAATAAGTATCCCGAAGCTCAAGCCTCCGATCAAAAAGATACTCGAAAGCGTGATCAGCAGAAAGGGGCTCCCCCTCAGGGGGACTCCGAACAAAAGGGTGCTCATCAGGATCGTCAGAACGGTATCGATGAGCCCTATCAGGAAATAAGGGATCAGTTTTCCGATAATCAGCTCCGGCGTCTTCAAGGGCGTTGATATGAGCTGTTCCATGGTTCCCCTGTCCCATTCCCGCGCAATGGTTAGCGAGGTAAGGAGCGCGATGATCACAGACATGATCACCGCTATCAGCCCGGGGATAATGAAATTCCTCGATTTCAGTTCCGTGTTATACCAGACGCGGCTTCTTGAATCTATGAGAGGCCTTGCTGTGCTTATTCCTGTTCTCCGTGTATACTGTGCAGATATTGCGGCAACGTATCCCTGGGCGATGTTTGCCGTATTCGAATCACCGCCGTCGAGGATCACCTCGACCTGCGCGCCCCTGCCTGTCCGCGTGTTTTTTGAAAAATTGTAAGGGATCACTATGGCAACCTTTGCCTTTCCGGCATCGAGATAGGGATCGATCTCGTTGTACCTGTCGAGATAAGAAATGACGCTGAAATAGCCCGACTCTCTGAACTCCGCAATGAGTTCCCTGCTGAGAGGGCTTTTATCCATGTCGTAGACGACCGTGTTAATCTTATCGACATCAAAGGTTATGGCATAACCGTAAATAAAAAGAAGAATAACAGGCATTAAAAACGCCATTCCAAGGCTGAAGGGGTCACGGCCTATCTGGATAAACTCCTTCTTGATTATCGCCTTGATCCTTAATAACCTCACACCAACTCCTTTATGCCGGCCATATCCTCTCATGTAATACAGGTTACCCGATAATACAGGTTGCCAGTATTCAGGAGGTCTCTATCAGTGCAACAAATACATCTTCAAGCGACGGCACGATCTCTTCAACCCTGCCGACACCTATATGTTTTTCTTCCAATACCTTTTTGATACGCGGAATATCCCCTATGGCATCTTCAACGGTAGTGTGGATCGTACTTCCAAAGATTGCCGCGTCAATGTCGCTTCCCAGCAGTATCTCCAATGCCTCGACGGTCCGGTCAACCTCTATCTCCAGCACGCTCCGCTGCATGTATTTCTGTCGCAGCTCAACCGGTGTTCCCTCGGCAACAATCCTGCCGCGATAGATAAGTGCAAGCCTGTCGCAATAATCCGCTTCATCCATATAATGGGTGGTAACAAAAACAGTTGTGCCGGCCCCCGACATCCCGTTAATAAGGTCCCAGAAATTACGCCTCGATATGGGATCTACCCCCGATGTTGGTTCATCGAGAAAGATAATGGGCGGTTCATGAAGGATTGCGCAACCCAGTGCAAGTCTCTGCTTGAAGCCTCCCGCCAGCGTTTTCGTGACGGCATCATTCCTGTTCCTGAGTCCCGCCATCTCAATGACCCATTCTTTTCGACCGGCCCTCTTATCCTTCGGCACATTATAAACACCGCTGAAAAAGTTAATGTTTTCTTCCACGGTGAGGTCGTCATAAAGAGAGAATCTCTGTGACATATATCCTATGATCTTTTTTATCTCTTCTGATTCCCCGATGATATCATATCCGCCTACCGTACCTCTTCCGCCTGTGGGCATCAAAAGTCCGCAGAGCATCCGGATCGTCGTCGACTTGCCTGCACCGTTGGGCCCGAGAAAACCGAATATCTCACCCTTCTTCACGCTCAGGTCTATATTATCCACGGCGATAAAATCTCCGAAGGTCCGTCGCAGACCTTTTACCTCAACGGTAATATCTTCTTTGTTCACGCCTATCCCCTGCCTTCTTTCCTTTTTGCCATAAACCGTCAATCATATGTTATGAACTGTTCCCGACCATGAAGATAAATACATCCTCGAGGGAAGGGGTAATCTCCCTCTGACCCTGTATTTCAAGATCCCTCTTGCGGAACTCTTCCAAAACAGTGTCAATAATATCTCTTTTTTCAACAGCAATATGCAGTCTATCGCCATACATGTTGACGCTCCGGACCCCGGCCATATTGGCAATGATCGATTTGAGCCCTCTCGCGTCCGGTGATAAGACCTCGATCATGGGCATACCCATAGTATCCTTGATCCTTGCCGGCTCATCGGCCATCAAAATGGCGCCTTTGTGAATAAGCCCTATCCTTGTACAGCGTTCCGCCTCGTCGAGGTAGGCAGTAGATACAAAAACGGTTATCTCTTCCTTCAGGAGGTCGTAGAGTATCCTCCAGAAATCCCTTCTTGATACAGGATCGACACCGCATGTCGGTTCGTCAAGAAAAAGCACCTCCGGTGTATGAACGAGGGCGCAGGCAAGCCCGAGTTTCTGTTTCATGCCGCCTGAAAGATTACCTGCAAGCCTGTCCCTGAACGCGGTGAGGTTGCTGAAGCCAAGGAGCCTTTCAATCCGCGGCGGCCTCTCCTTCCGGGACAATCCGTACAGATCGGCATAGAAATGAATATTTTCAATAACGGTGAGGTCCTCATAAAGACCAAACCTCTGGGGCATATAACCGATCCTTTCCTTGATCTTTTCTCCTTCATGTATGATGGAATGTCCGGCAACCCACGCCTCTCCTGAGGTCGGCTGCATTATTGCGGCAAGAAGCCTCATGACAGTTGTCTTGCCGGCGCCGTCAGGTCCCACGAGGCCGAAGAGTTCGCCTTTCCGGACCTCGATATTGAGGTTCTCCACGGCAGTATTTTTGTCAAACACCTTTGTAAGATTGTTTGTCTTTACGGCAATGTTTTCGTTCATCTTCGTTATGAGCCGCCGGTCCCGCTCATCGCGGGAAACCGGGAACTACTCAAGATAGATCCTCACGTCTGCCGGCATACCCGGTTTCAGTTCGTCATGCTCGTTTTTCACGCGGATCTTGACGCCGAAAACCAATTTCACCCTCTCCTCCTGAGTCTGGACACTCTTGGGGGTAAACTCCGCCTCGGAGGAAATATAAGTAACAACACCTTCATAAAACCTGTCTTTGTAGGTATCGACCGTTATCTTCGCCTTCTGTCCGAGTTTCACGAGGCCAAGCCTGTCTTCCCTGACATAGACCTTTATCCAGGGACTTGCGAGATCACCTATCGTAACCACGGGAGTCCCCTGCGCCACGGTCTCGCCGAGCTCGACATTTTTTCGCAGGATTACACCCGATACAGGGGCATATATGACCGTATCCTTAAAGCGTTCCCCGGATGTGTTCAGCGCGGCCCTGGCCTGTTCCACGCGATGCTCAGCCATCTTTATCTCTTCCTTTCTCGGTCCCTCTTTGACAAGGCTCAATGTTTCCAGTGCATTTTTGTGAAGCGCGGCCCGGTTGTCGTAGGCGCTTTTTGCCGTATCGAACTGGGAAGCAGATATGGCGCCATTCTTATAGAGCATCTCCGCCCTTTCATAGTCCTTCTTTGCCTTGATCAGCTCAGCCTCCTGGGAGCTTACATTCGCCTTCGCCTGCCCTATCTCCTGGAACCTCGATCCTGCCTGCAATTCAGATAGACGCGCAGCAGCTTCCTTCAGCGCCGCCCTGTTCTGTGAGACAACACCGGCAAGCTCAGCATTATCAAGCCTGGCAAGGATATTACCCTCTTTGACCCTGTATCCTTCATCTACGGGAAGTTCAACGACCCTTCCCGCGATCTTGAATCCCACATTCGTTTCAGTCACCTCCACATTACCTGAAAGCAGCATCACCCCTTCCTCGCCCCTGTTGCCGAATTTATATATCAGGAAAACTGCTGCGGCTATGACGATCACAGCCCCGATCACGATAATCTTTTTTCGTTTCATCGCTTACCCCCGCGGTCTTGCCCACAGCCGGCAGCAGGGACATGGCTGACATCATATGATAAACTGTTGTCGCCTGTTATATACTCCTCGGTGCTTACCGGTCTATGGGCCATGAGCTAATAATTATCCTCTCCTATCGCCTTCTTCAAATATGCAACGGCCGCCTCTTTATCGTAAAGCGCCTGGTAATACTCTGTCTCTGCCCTTAAAAGTGCGGTCCTGGCATCAATGACATCCGTACTGGTACCGGCCCCTGTGTCATATTTCAGGAGCTCCACCCTTAGATTCTCCCGTGCGCTTGCAATCGCCTTTTCCGTGACGTCAATCCTCTCTTTTGCATTGGCAATATTCAGATGCGCGTCTCTTACCTCCCTGGCGATTACAAGCCTCAGCAAACGCTCCTCCTCTTTTACCTTTTCAAGCTCATTTCTCTCTTTGTCTACCTCTGATCGTATAAGGCCTCCGTCAAAAACGGGGACTACCAATCTGACCCCGACATTCCAGTTCTCCTTGAAGGCAAGGCTATCTCCTGCCCTGCCGGTATATTCCCCTGCCGCATATATATCGGGAAATCTCTTTCCCTGGGCAACCTTGATCCGCTCCTCGCTGATCATCTTTTTCTTTTCAACGGCTTTATAGTCCGGCCTCTGGCAAAGGGCTTTGCCGATACTGCCTTCAACGTCAGGCAGGGTATCAGGGGAAGGCGCCATGTGGACGATGGAGATCTTTCTCTCCGTATCGTCGATGCCCATGAGTGTTTTAAGCAGCTCATAGGCGCTATCAAGACTGTTTTTTACGAGGAGCCTGTTCTCTTTTGCATGAGAGAGCTCAACCTCTGTCTTTAAAAGGTCAAGCGGAGGGACAGTGCCTGCCTTCAAAAAAAGCTCTACATTTTTCCTATGAGTCTCAAGCTGTCTTACCGATGCCTCATTGGCAGTCAAAAGTTTCTCAAGCTGAGCGATCTTATAATAAACACTTGAGAGGTTATAGACAAGCTCCTGTTTGTTCACCGTATACGTGTCCTCTGCCACGGCCTTTTTCATCTCCGCGATCCGCACCCCCCTGTAGAGACGTCCGCCTTTGAATAAAGGCAGCCGGACGAATAAACCCGTATCATAAACGTTTCTCTCAAAGTCAGGGAAATCTGCTCCGGGACCCAGAGGCCCGGAGATTGGAGTAAGCGGCGAAGGGTAACGGTATCTGACGGCACCGCTTCCGAAATCAAGCTTTGGCATCCTTTCGGACCTCGCCGCATCAATGCCGTACAACTCAGTTTCGATATCCTTCCCGGATATTCTGATCCTCGGGTTGTTCTGAAGGGCATAGTGGATAATCGAGTCAAGGGTATATGTGTTAAGGACAAGTTCCTTCGCAAGAGAAAAACCTTGAAACAGGGAAAGGTAGAGGATAAGGGTGAGGCCTGTGATGCCACATGCGTATCCCATCCGTTTTTTTCTCAAAGTCCTGAAACAGGTTTGACTCATCTTTTTTCACCTCCCTTCCCATCGGCAAAAGACCCTATGGCATGTAATGAAAATCCGGCAATGTGGTCTGCTATTGCCTCTATCTCCTTTGGACCGAATTCCTGTTGCTGGAAAAGTCTCTTGATGACAGGAGCAGCGTAAAGAAAATACAGGCACTGGCCCACAATACTCGCCGAACAGAGACGTACCGTTTCTTCCTTCGGCTTCCGTCCAAGGAGTTGCCTCACGATCGAGGACAGACGTGTAAAGAGCGGACGGATCGTCTCTTCAACGACCATGTCCAGGGCGTTTGTGGGCTCGATATATTCCCTTGCCATGAGCCTTCCAAACCGCGAAACCTCCCCTTCGCCAAGGATGCGCGTAACGAAAGACCTGATGAATGCCCTGAGCCGTTCTTCTGGCGGGTCAGTGGAGGCGGTGCCGAAATCAAGCGGGTACTTCCGGAATGCGACCTCCTGCCGGTATTGCAGAAGTGCCAGATAGAGACCCTCCTTGTTCCTGAAGTGGTAATTTACAGCGGCGACATTTACCCCTGCAGACCTGCATATCTCACGTATCGTCGTGTTCCTGTATCCGGATGTTGCAAATACCTCGCCGGCAGTTTCAAGGATCCTTTTCCTTGTATCCGCAGGTGTCTCGTGGGTCCCGTTCGTCTTTTCCATTGTATCAAACGCCTGTTTAAAACATTAGTTTTATTCTATTGTTTAAAACAAGTGTTTTAATTTGTCAAGACTATTTTGATGATTATGAATGAAGATAGCCGTCAGCGGTCATCACACAGCCAACAGCAACAAATATGGTCTGTCTGGTCTATTTAGTCTGTCTGTATTTAGTCTGTCTGGTCTATCTGGTCGTTTCGTTGATAGTGAATAGGGCGTGGTGAAAACCTTGTCCCTCGTTACTCGTCGCTTGTCACTGGTTTGAACCAGTATCAAGCGACGAGCGACCAGCATCTGTTCCCCTCATTCTCTGCCCTCAGCTCTTACGCTCTTCGCTATAATGTCA
>JAQTNJ010000013.1 GCA_028713955.1 Syntrophorhabdaceae bacterium | reverse complement strand
ATCGGGGGGAATATCTGCAATGCAGCCCCTTCCGCTGATACCGCCTGTCCACTTCTTGTCCTTGATGCGAGGGCAATCATCGTAGGACCAAAGGGCTCACGGGAGCTGGATCTTGATGATTTCTTTCTTGGACCCGGCAGGACGGCCCTTTCGAAAGGCGAGATCGTGAAAGAATTTGTTATGCCCGGATTTGATGAAAACACCGGGTCCGCCTATATCAAACATACCCGCAGACAGGCCATGGATCTTCCCATCCTCGGCGTGGCAGCCAGGATAACGATTTCCGTCAAGAGCGGAAGCGAGGTGCGCTGCAGAGATATGTTCTGTACCGTCGACAGCATCTCAAACATACTGTCCAGACTCAAAGATGAGGGGCTGAAATGCGAAGACGCGAGGATTGCCATGGGTGTCGTCGCGCCGCGGCCTATACGGGCAAAAAAGGCGGAAGCAGCGTTGAAGGGACAGATCGTCTCGCCCGAGCTTTTTGAAGAGATAGGGAACATCGCGGCCGGAGAGGCCCAGCCAAGAGACAGCATACGCGGAGAGGCATGGTACAGGAGCGAGATGATAAAGGTTCTTGTAAAAAGGGCGCTGATAAAATCGATCGACAGGATAATACGGCCCGATGAGGCTATTTATCCCGAGAGACTCTGGTAGGGAGGCCATGATGAAAAAAGAGATAGCATTTACACTGAACAACGAACAGGTGACCATAGAGGTTGATCCCCAGTGGACACTCCTCTATCTGCTCAGAGAGGTCCTTGAAATGACAGGCACAAAAGAAGGCTGCGGATATGGTGAATGCGGCGCCTGTACGGTGATTATCGATGGTCAGGCGGTGAATTCCTGCCTATTCCCTGTCATGGAAGTTGAGGGTAAGAGCGTTACAACCATAGAAGGCATTGCCTCCAGGGACGGCTCAATGCACCCCCTCCAGACGGCATTCGTCAATGAGGGTGCGGTCCAGTGCGGGTTCTGCACACCGGGCATGATCATGTCTGCCAAGGCCCTCCTCGATACAAAGGAGAAACCGACAGAGGATGAGATCAAAGAGGCCATTGAAGGCAATCTCTGCAGATGCACAGGGTACGTCAAGATAATGGATGCCATAAAATCAGTTGCAGGCGGGAGGTGAACATGAACAATCTCACAACAGTCGGACAGAAGATCCCGAAACGCGATGCGCCCCCCAAGGCAATGGGCAGCGCCATATATATCCAGGACCTTAAGATCCCCAATATGCTCCATGGAAAGATTCTCTACAGTAAATACCCCCATGCCCGGATACTCAAACTCGATACATCAAAAGCGGAAAAGCTCCCCGGCGTAAGGGCAGTTGTCACCGCTTCTGATATGCCTGCTACCTTCAGGATCGGCGTCATGAAGGATAACCCACCGCTTAAAACAGGGAAGGTCCTGTCGATCCGTGACGAGATCGCGGCCGTTGCGGCAACGAGCCTGGAGATCGCCGAAGAGGCCCTCTCCCTCATCGATGTCGAGTACGAGGAACTGCCGGGAATATTCGACCCGCTGGAGGCGATGAAGGAAGGGGCGCAGCTTGTCCACGAAGAGGCGAAATCAAATGTCCTCAAGATGCCCTGGAAACTCACCTGCGGCGATGTTGAAGCTGCCAAAAAGGAATCGGCCTTTATCGTGGAGGATACCTTCAGCACCCAGTGGGTAACACACTGCTGCCTCGGCACAAGCGGATGTATTGCCCAGCTGGATACGAACAACAACCTCACCATGTACAGCAACACCCAGATCCCATCACTCGCACAGAACGATTATATCGATGCGCTCAATGCCTTCGGATTCAAGAACAAGCGCGTTCGAGTTGTCCAGTCTGTTATTGGTGGCGGATTCGGGAGCAAACTCGACACCTATGCCTATGAATATATCGCTATTCTCCTGGCGATAAAAACGAGAAAACCCATAAAGATAGTCTTTTCCCGGGAAGAAGAGTTCTTTGCCACATCACCCCGTCAATGCACGATCACGAAGATCTCCCATGGCTGTGACAAGGAAGGACGGCTCACATTCAGGGAGATAGAGATGGTACTTGATAACGGCGCATATACATCGTGGGGAGCAACAACCCCCTCGGTCATGATGCTCCCCATCTCGTCGCTTTACAAGGTGCCAAACGTCAAATATATCGCAAAGTGCGTATACACGAACAACACATACAGTCAGGCCATGCGCGGCTACGGAAACCCGCAGGCGACCTTTGCCATCGAATCATCCCTCGACCAGCTTGCTGAAAAGGCAGGGATCGATCCCTATGAACTGAGGTTAAAAAACGCCAACGAGCCTGGCGAGCTTACCCCGCAGCGCTTCAAGATTACATCCTGCGGCATGAAAGAGTGTATCGATGAGGTGGTAAAAAGGCTTGACTGGAAAGGCAAGAAAGGAAAAGGGGGTAACAGGGGAGTCGGTATGGCATCGCTCATCCACGTTGGCGGCGGGGCCCGCGTCTATAAGTCCGACGGGTGTGGCACCATCATCAAGATGGATGATTTCGGAAAGGTCGATGTCTTTACCGGCGCCAGTGATATCGGCCAGGGCTCGGAGACGATTATTGCACAGATCGTAGCAGAGGTGCTCGGCATCCCCATTGATGACGTGAACGTTATCAATAATGATACTGACATATGCCCGTGGGATGTAGGAGTTCATGCGAGCAGAACAACCTTCGTAGCAGGCAATGCAGCGCTTGGTGCGGCAAAGAAGATAAAGGCACAGATACTGGAGGTCGCAGCAAAACTCCTTGAGGAAGACCCTGCATCGTTGGATATTAAAAACGGTGTTGTCTTTTCCACAAAGAACAACGAGAAGAATGCCCCTCTCGGAAAGGTGCTCCGAAAAGTACATTATACCTTAGGCGGTAATATGCTCATGGCAGAATATTTTTATGACCCTGCCAATGAGAACTTTGACAAGGAATTCAAGGGGAACCTCTCTGTTGCTTACGCGTACGGCGCCCATGGCGTTGAGGTCGAGGTCGATAAAGAGACGGGCCAGGTGAAGATACTCAACTACATTGCGGCCCACGATGTGGGGAAGGCGATCAACCCCATGTTGCTCGAGGGACAGATCTACGGGGGTGGTCTCATGGGTCTCGGCTACGCCCTGGGTGAGAAGATGATCTACGAAAAGGGATACCTGAAGAACGGCAATTTCCTTGATTACAAGGTACCTACGGTAAAGGATGTACCGCCGGTACAAGCGGTCATCGTCGAGTCCGATGAGCAGGACGGACCCTTTGGCGCGAAGGGTATCGGTGAACCGGGTCTTGTCCCGACTGCGCCGGCAATTGCCAATGCCATTTACGATGCAGTGGGCGTGCGGATCAAGGATCTGCCCATAACGCCGGAAAAGATTTTGAAGGCGCTCAAGGAAAAGAAGAAAGGGGCATAAAGACTAAAGCCCGGTAGGCGTAAGGCGGCAGGCAAAACAGTTCTTCAGAAAACCAGGAGAGGAGGCATCAGGGCCTCCTCTCTTTTTTTACTTCACTTTATTTGTTGGCTTATATTCACGCGGAAACAGGTCGGCATACGATGATCGAGGCAAGTCCGAAATACAGGGTAGTGTGTGATACCTTCGTTAATTTCGCTTTAGCGGTATATTCCTCCAGCCCTTTTTTCAAATATTCTCTGTAGTATTTCGGCTCCACGATCAACAGGATTTGACTGACTACATATTGAATAAACCTTCTTCCCGATAGATTGAGGTCCACTATGATGATTTGCCCGTCCTTTTTTGTTACCCGCTTCATCTCCTCCAGCGTTACGATTGCAATGGCCTCCGGCATTTCATGGAGGGCAAAGGAGACTGTCGCAACATCGAAGACAGAATCTCTGAAAGGCATCTGTGCCGAATCAGCCTGGATCAGCGTCACATTCGTCAATGATTGATTTTTTCTTTTTGCCTTGCGGAGCATGGCATCGGAGATGTCTAACCCGATTACATTGTGGCCAGTCCGCGCGAGCGCTGCCGCCTGAGGCCCCGTGCCACATGCCACATCGAGTATCTTTCCGTTTTTTTTACCTATGAGGCGGACCACTTCCCGTTTCACCGCTGTCAGGAACAGGTCGGCGATCCCATATACCTTCGCTATTTTTTTGTAGTGGCTGATGATATATTGCCTGTGCCCGGTTTCTGATGTCATAGTATTAAATGCTAAGAACAAATTCAGGCTGAGGTTAAGGTTCAGGTTAAGTAAACCAATGCATTGTAAATACTGAATCGCCTTGCTACACTCCTGACGATCTTCCCCATTCACGCCAGTTGAGGCCAGTCTTCTTTTCCCAGTCTGACTCGAATTTGTCGGTGAAGAACCCGTGGAGCTTTTCAAAAAGGCTCTTCCACCCTGATTCAAAGTCGTGCTTGAGGACGTCTTCAAGGAAAGGAACGACCTCGCCGAGTTTGTCTTTCGGCAGATATGCCCGCGCCTTCATGTCATATGATTTTTTCAGGGCCTCGGAACTTAAAGCACGTGCGGTAAGCATGACGACCTTCAGATTCTTTTTGACTGCCAGGTCCAGGAGGTCAAAACCCCGTACACCCATAATATCCAGTATGACCACGTCATAGGGTTTGGATTCAAGCAACCTGGACGCAGCATCAAAGGTCGTGGCCTTGTCAAATGTGCATTGCGGACATGCATCGGTAATCTCTTCTTCAAGGACTGTTAACACATCAGGCTCATCATCAACAGCCAGGATCTTTTTCCCGTTTAAAATGGATTCACTCATGACATCCTCCTTTTTAGTTTTAAAGGGAAGGGATACGGACAGTGAAGCATGAGCCTTCTCCTTCTCCGCTTTTTAACACTATCTCCCCTCTCATCGTTTCGACAAGGGATTTTACGCATGAAAGGCCGAATCCAAGGCCTTCGGCGCCGCATTCTGTCTTGTTCTTCAGGTGAAAGAAGCGTTTAAAGATATAATCCTGTTTTTCCTCCGGGATCCCTTCTCCATCGTCCTCGACAGTGATCACAAGGTCGAGATCACCGCTGATGGTGAGCTTCATCTTTTCTTTGCGGTATTTAAGGGCGTTGGTAATGAGGTTTCTCATGATCTGCTGGATCTTCTTGCGATCATGGACAAAGGAAGATTGACCATATCTGCCGGAGACCTCGACGGAGATGCCGTTTTTACTGAGTATATGCATGAACTCTTTTTCGTTACCTGTTTTTGCGAGTTTTGAGGCCATATCGGGATTGATGATCTCAACGGCATCCAGGAGCGCCTCTCTTACGACCTCGACAATTACTATTTCGTCTTTTCTGAACAGACCTTCTTCTGACCGATAGACCTCGATCATTTCCTGGAGGAGTGCCTTTGCCTTATTTGCATTTCTGAGGATCCTCTCCAGGGTTTCCCGCTGGGCATCCGGGATAGGCCCGAATCTGTCCTCTTTGCTTAATAGACTGTTAATACTTGTTGAGACGATTGAAAGTGGTCCTGTCAGGTCATGGATCAGTAAGTCGACAAGCGGATCTTTGCGTATCACTGCCTGCACCTCACTCTGTAATATGTTCTTTTGGGGCATAAAAAGTCAAATAAAAAGTACTATCCCCTGATGATAAGCACGAACCTACGGTTTACGGGTGCCCAGCAGGATTAAAAAGATGACCGATAAAGCCTTGCCGTGGATTAAATCTACCGGTCATGATGTCGCCCTATTGTTTTTTTACAGACCTTGTCGGCAAGAGTTGCGATGTTGGATTGAGGTATTATATCACTCCATCCAGAAGGCTGCGAGGAGGCACGGATTGTACCGTCACTGTTCAGTATCTGCGATTCCAGTTTGCGATACATCTGCTTGGAACAGTCGATCTCCATAAGCATCCTCAATTCGCGTTGTTTGGTGCCTTCTCTTGCGTTTGACACCTTTGATTGTATCTTTACAACCGAATCCGAGGGATATGTGATGCTTTGCCGGTCATAATAAAAACGGTCACCGGAAGAATTTGTAAAAAAATGTTGCCATTCTTCTGCTTGTGAGCTTACCTGTGAGACCCAAACAATGCAAATGAATATCACTGAAAATATTGCAAGCTTTTTCAATATCCAACTCTCCTTCATGAAAAATATTACTTGCGATTCATAAAGATGATACCTCTTTTTTACAAATCTTCAAGAAAAAGTTATTCCAGCAAGGTATACATGATGTTTTTTTGCGGCTTTAAATCTGTTTTTGTCTCTCAAGGCCCGGTAAAAAATGACGGATTTCCGCTATATACATGGTTGTATCATTACATTAAAATGATACTCAACGGGCAATTTATATAGGTTCGGGTCTTGATGATTGAAAACGCAAGCCGATGCAGGAAGTTATAGATGGGAGTGTGATAGCCTGAACTGCGGTAGCCTGCAATTTTTTATTATATTGCCTTCACAAAAAAGCTTTATGAATGTGTATGCATAGCAAATCAAAAATGGAAAAATGACGGTTTTCAGCTATTGATTAAACCCATTATGTGGGATATAAACAAAAATTATTATAAATATTTTAGAAAAACTATGCGTTTTTTGCTGCAAAGGGGATAGATATGCAGGAGGTTTCTAAGAGTCATCACAAAACATTGCCCCGAAGATTTGTTAATAATCAGAGACTGAACAGTATTCCAAGCGCAATCGCGCTAATCTGCATCCTTCTCTTTTTTGTTGTTCTACACAGCGAGTCGGCTACTCTTGCGGCTAACCAGAAAAAACCTAATTACGACTTGTTTTCTGTTACGTTCCCGAATGAGAATAATGGCTGGGCCTGCGGCCGCTGGGGCACTGTGCTGCACACTGCGGATGGAGGAAAAACTTGGAATGCCCAGGAGACGGGAACGGACTATACCCTCACTTCTATCTTTTTTGTCGATACAAAGCACGGATGGGCAGTGGGGGACGAAGGGACCATCATCCACACTGCGGATGGAGGAAAAACCTGGAAGAGTCAGAAGAGCCCTGTGCCCTTCTTCCTCATGGATGTGGTCTTCGTATCCCCTAACAAAGGCTGGGTCGTCACGGAGCGTACACACATCCTCAACACAAATGATGGTGGCAAGACATGGACAGTCCAGTTTAAGGAGGGCGACTTCATCCTTAAGGCCGTCTCCTTCTCTGATGCCCAGAACGGGTGGGCCGTGGGAGAATACGGACTGATCTATCACACCCGGGATGGCGGGAGGAAGTGGGTGAAAGAGGCAGGCGGGTTTGGGGTATCCCCAGAAACCGGCGACATTGTTGCTGACCCATACTTGTTCGATGTGATGGCAGTAGATGCACAGAATGCCTGGGCCGTGGGTATAGAGGGACATGTGACACGGACGACCGATGGCGGCAAGACCTGGAAGAAGGTCGACACAGGTGCACCCAAGAGTACCCTCTTTTGCATCGGAGGAGATAAACGGAACACCATCAACGCCGGGGGTGACGGCATATTCCTGACTTCCACCGATGGGGGCAGGACCTGGAAGGCCCCCCAATTCGGTCCGCCCATTACCTATAGTTGGCTGTATGGCCTCGCACGAAGGGGAACCCCGGGATTCGTCACAGTGGGATTCGAAGGGGCGGTGTACCAGCAGACATCCTCTGGTAACTGGGTAAAAGTGAATTAGTAATGCGGAGCGAAAACATGAATAACGATCATCGAACCATGCTGGATAAGTTCTCCTGGCTCCTGGCACGCCACAGACTGACATTCTTCCTGGCTGTTCTGGCCATCACCGGGGTTTTTCTATATGGCGCTTTCCAAATCCGGGGTGAGGTCATCCTCCGGGACATGCTTCCCTATGATCATCCCTATCTTAAGCTCCATGCGAAGTTCTCCAAGATCTTCGGGAGTGGGGGCTCGGGGGCTGTCATTGCCCTCAAGGTCAAGGCAGGGGACGTATTCAACGAGGGCACCCTCAAGAAGCTGAAGGCCATGCAGGAAGAGGTCGAGATGTGGGATGAGGTCTACCGCCCCCTCACGATCTCCATCGCCAGTCGCTCCATAAAGGTGGTGAAGACCCTGGCACGGGGTGAGATCAAGATCAACCCCCTCATGTGGCCCGATATCCCGGCGACACCCCAGGATATGGCGCAACTGAAGAAGAACATATTTTCCTCTCCCGCATACAATGGGATGCTTGTCTCAAGGGACGGCACCGGGGTGCTTCTCGTCACCGAGTTCAAGGAAAATATCTCTTACGAGAGGGCCTTCGCCCTCCTCCGGCAGTTGGTGCAAAAGTACGGCGATGCCAATACCTCGGTCCATATTGTGGGATATCCCATGCTCATGGGCTGGATCTACAACATGAAGACGCAGATGTTCGTAGTTTTCGGCATCAGCATCGCTGCCATAGCCCTGGTTCTCTGGCTTGTCTTCCTCAACTTCCCGGGCATGATCTCACCCCTTGTGAATGCCGGGATACTCACCGTCTGGGGTCTGGGGTTCATCGGCTTCACAGGGATCAATTTCAGCCCCATGCTCTATGTCCTTGCCTTCCTTGTAGGCTCCCGCATGATCGGCAACTCGCACCAGATCGCCTACCGTTACTTCGAGGAACTGAACGGCAGCGGGGGTGATCGCTTCAAGGCCTGCTACGAGACCATGCGGACCATGCTCGTCCCCAACTTTGCCGCAGTTGCCACCGATGCCGCAGGCTTTTCCGTGCTCTTCCTCGCGAAGATCGTCCTTATGCAGCATCTCGCTATTATCATGACCTTCTGGATGATGAGCATCATCATGACAGGGGTCCTGGTTCCCATCGTCTGCAGCCTCATCCCCCTCAAGGTTAAAAGCGAGGAGTGGGACAAGGCTAAATGTCAGGTCGACTGGAAGGCCAGGATCATGATGAAGATCACCGGTTTTGCCATCGGTCCCCGGAGCAGGTTTGTGGTGGGGGCTCTGATCATTCTCCTTGCCGTCTTCTGTTTCTGGCAGATGGGGAAGCTTAAGATCGGAGATCCCACCCCCGGCTCCCCCATCTTCTATGCGAGCCATACCTACAACAAGGATCAGGCCGTGATCGATAAGACCTTCGACGCCTCTTCGGAGAACTTAATGCTTTTCTACGAGGGCCAGCCGAACTCCGTCTATGACCCGGCGATCCTCAACACCTTCGAGGCTTTTAGCCGCCATATGAAACAGGAACTCCCGGACATCTACAAGTCGTCAACCTCCCTCATCAATATGGTGAAGATGATCAATATGACCCTCCATGACGGGGATAAGCTGTGGTATCAGTTGCCCCGCCAAGAAGCTCTCCTGTCCGGCCTCATGGGGCAGGTGCGGGCAAATACCGACAAATCCACCTTGGCCCGCTTTGTCGATGGGATACTGGAGAGATCCCAGATCAGCCTCTATTTCTCCGATCACACCTCAGATAACCTAATGCGCATCCGTGATGCTGCCTATGGGTTTTTCAAGACTCACCCCATGAAAACGGACAAAGGGGAGTTCCTGCTTGCCGGCGGCCGGGTTGGTATGGAGATAGCCCTCAACGAGGAGATGAAGAGGTCTCACATCATCATCGACCTTACCGTCCTCGCCGCCATCTTCATCCTTTGCGTGTTGTCGTTCAAGTCGATAGTTGCAGGCCTGATGCTTACCCTTCCCCTGCTCCTCGCGAACAGCGTGGCAGCCGCGTACATGGCCATGAAGGGGATTGGTCTTTCCATCAATACGCTCCCTATCGCGGCCATAGGAGTGGGAGTGGGAGTAGATTTCGCGATCTATCTTTACAGCCGCTGCCAGGAAGAGTTTTCTCTCCAGAACGGAGACTGGTACGGGACAATCATACAGTCCATCTGTACCTGCGGCAAGGCTGTGGTCTATACGGGCATCACTGTCATCCTCCCAATCCTTACCTGGTATTTCTTTTCTGACATGAAATTCCAAGCAGAGGTAGGTTTTTTTCTCTCCATGATCATGGGGGTCAACGTGATACTTACACTGACGCTCCATCCTCTCATGATCTATATCATTAAGCCACGTTTTATAAGCAGGGGTGCCACAGTCCCCGCAGAGAATATAAAGGGGGTGATAGAGCCTACATTGGCAAAGAGATAGAGGTTTTGTGAGTCGGGTACAAAAGCATCACTCCGGGGAAGAGCAGCTTACAGACCTAAAATAAGGAGGGGATATGAAGATCAAAAAGACAAGCTATGGCTTTTGTATCGGCTTGACGATGTTGTTCTTGCTGGTAAGTACGGCTGGCGCCTATGAGATCATGATCGGCGGGAAGCCGCTCAGAGTCATAGGGTACCTGACACAGAATGCGCAGTTCAGTTTGAACGACAAGAGCTACCCCGACTTCGAGCGGGGTCTCAACGGCGCACTCACCAACGTCTTGTTGGAAACCGCATACCAGCCTACCGACAATACGAAACTCTTTGTGTCGGGCATGTTCTCCATGGACTGGATCTATGATATCAAGAGCAACGAGTCGGCATGGAATGACAAGGGATTTGCCAAGTCGCGCAGATATCTCTACATGGATAATCAAGACTGGCAGCTCCTGAAAGAGGCCCATTTCACCTGGACGCCGCCCAACGGCCTTGTCCGCGTGGGAAAACAGGTTGTCGTCTGGGGAGAGACGGATGGGGTCCGCATCATGGACCAGATCAACCCCCTGGATCAGCGCCGTGTACTGGCGGACGTGGAGCTTGAGACATCGAGGATTCCCATATGGCTCGTGAGGCTCGGATACAGCCAGAAGAACAAACCAACGTGGCTTCAGGATCTGGGGTATGATTTCGTGTTTAACCCCAATGTAGAGTTCATTCGTAATCAACCCGTGGGGCCAGGGAATGACGTTTCAGGTATCTGGGCACCCTATGTTGTGGCCGGGCCCAATATGAGGGTCGGCTCAATTACAAAGAGTATTGACAAGGTCAACGCTTTCAGTTCCGACGGGTTTGAATATGCCGCAAGGGTCAGGGCGGTAATTTATGACGCTATTGTCAGCCTTAACTACTATTACGGTCTTGACAAGGACCCGGTGTTGAAGAACGCGCCCGTTGCTCCCACTTTTACGACGGATGACGACGGAGCGCGGCTCGTTCATCCCACTCAGGTTGGCAAATACCCTCTTTTCAGGTACGTGGGCGCCACCTTTTCGAGGGATATTACGTCTGTGAAGGCAGATTTTCTTGGAGGCGTATCCCCCACCATCAGGTGGGAAGGATTCTACGCATTCAACAATACCTTCTTGAATGCGAAGAACTATTTCGAGCAGCATGACGAGATACGCTGGGCAGGTGCCGTAGACTGGAAGTTTAAGGTGCCCTTCCTCAACCCGACAAACTATTTCAGTATCACGGGCCAGTTCTATCACAGGAAAATATTGGATTATCCTAAATATGCAGGGGCAATATACGGACTGGCGAATAATGTCTACGAAAACAATTACACGACCCTCATGATGTTGCAAACATCCTACTGGCATAACAGGATAACCCCACAGGTTGTCTGGCAGCACGATCATAACAATCTGGCAGACATGTTCCGATTTCAGCTAACTTACCAGCCCAACAACGAATGGCGCTATGTCGGAGCAGCAATCTTGGTGAGCGGAAACAAGAATGGGGCCGGGCTCAACCCAATGGAGCACAAAGATTATATGTTCCTGAAGGTAGTGCGCACGTTCAATTAGCCTGATGCAGGCTGGAGGACAAAAACGTTCTCTTACAGGAGGAGGAAATAATGAAAAAGATTAAAACATTTGGGACATTCTTTTTGTTCATCGCGGTTGTATTGTGTTCGATTGCGTTACCCCTATGGAGTGCGGAACGGGACTATGTGGTGGAGAGGATCATCCATCCGGAGTTTGACAAGCACAAACGCTACTTTGATGATCCGAGGCCGGTGTTTACAAACTGGAGCTGGAAGAAGAATATGCCTCCCGAGCAGTACGCCGTGTATGCGTCTGATCCCGAGGTCACGAAAAGGCTTTGGGCTGAGACCATTGGGTTCAAGGCACCCGATGTGGTCGGCAAGATCGCACCGGAGATAAAACCGGGGAAGTATTCCTATAATGATAAAGAGAAATACCCGGGGCTCAAGGCCCTTATGGTGCCGGCATTATATGAACGCTTTAAGCCAGGGGTTGCTCCTTCTCTTGCCGGAAATTTTCCTGAAATGGAGATCGTTCCCACCCGGCAGTACCCGTGGAACCTGAAAATTGCCCAGGCGACAAAAGACAACGCGGGGCAGGCGAAGCTTGATGAAAAGGGATACTTAATCAGCAAGACGTTGCGCCCGGGTTTCCCCTTTCCGAAGCCATCGGGGAAGTTCGCAGCCCAGCAATATCTGTATAACAATAGGCAGAACTACATAACTGGCGAGGATAGCTACGGCGTTATTCGTCAGACAGGATTTAGCAAGAACCTTAAGCCGGACTACGGGTCAAAAGGTATAATTTGTTATTTACGACTTCAGGGCCGGGCGGTAACGCCGACCAGACCTGATGGCTTTTTTGATGAGCGGGCAAAGGCGAGGGATGAGACCCTGAATTTCCGTGTTGAGTTTTATGCTCCTCGGGACAGATTTGGTGACGCCTTGCTTTCAACATACTACAATGATGTCGACAAGTTAGACACGATATTCATGTATATAGGGGCACTGAGGCGAGTGCGAAAGCTGTCGAATACCGATACCCAGGATACTACGGGGGGGTCGGATTACACCTATTTGGATAGCTTTGGTTTTTCACAAAAAATGTCCCCTACCCTATATCCCTATAAGTACGAGATAGTCGAAGACCGGGAATATCTCTTCCCTTACACCATTGATGGGTCTGATTACCTTACTTCAAAAGGTGCAGAGTGGCACGGCCTCAAGTTCGAACGCCGACCGGTGGTCGTGTTGAAGCTGACGCAATTGGACAAAAATTTCATTTATAGCAAGCGTATGATCTACGTGGATAAGGAGACATTTCAGATCCTTCATGCAGAGATGTACGACCAGAAGGGACGCCTGTGGCGTACTTATACTCATCTCTCTTACTATGACACCGGGACAGGAATACACTCCATGACAAAGCAGCTTATACAGGATCATCTGGACGTGCACACCTCAATCAACCAGGCCTACTTCATGCCCACCGTGGGTTGGTCACAGCGCAACAAGTTTGATATCACCAGTTTGCAGGACGCAGTGAAATAGTGTCAAACGTTTACGCAAAGGAGGCAGTAGATGAAAGTCGGATTGGAAGCAGTGGTGTCATATCTCCCGGAAACCATCGTGAAAAGAGAGGAACGGTCGTACCTTGATTGTCTGATCCCCGAAGAGCATTTGGCGCTCTTCAAGGGGCCCGAAGAGGTGAGGGAGTTGAGAGATGAAAATGCAGTGGAAATTATGGCAGAGGGAGTAACGAGAAAAGTGTTAGAGGCTGCCAGCCTGCAACCTTCTGATATTGATTTTATTATTTCTGGCAATATCGGGGGGAAACAGGTCTTTCCGATGGTTGGGACGTATATACATGACAAAATTGGATTTAAGAAAGATACGCCAGTTGTCAACATTCAGAACTTCTGTGCAAGCTTTGTCGATGGAATACACCTGGCTTGGAACCTTGTCCTTGGAGGGCACTACAAAAAAGTTCTTGTCTCAGTAGTCACCTCTTGCGGTCACGATATTGCGAAAACTGGTTGGGGAATTGACCATACAAGCCCACCCGCGAAATTTGTTGGAGATGGGGCAGGGGCTGCCATAGTTTCTGCCCAGCATCTCAAGTGCGAGTTCCTTTCCTATACGAACAGAACGTGCGGTGAAAGGTATAACCATTCCAGGATGCTGAATACGCCGATTATGAACCCAGCCCTTAAAGAAATAGCAGGGGTCCAGGCAGATTCGGGCGTATTTTTAACAATGGACCAATGGGCCATGGATTTTGGTGTGCTGCTTGGTAAAGACCATATGATGCCAACCATTCACGAAGCTTTGGAGAAAGCAGGTTTAAATCTGTCCGATATTGACATAGCCATTATTCATCACCCTGTTGCTGCCCTGCATGACCAATGGGTCAAAGATGGGATAGAGGCGGGGATAGGTAAAGAAAAGTGGAAGCTGGGCTACGACAAGATAGGGAACTGCGGAAATGTCGATATCGCATATGTTCTTGCTGAACTTTCAGAACATGGGTCGATTCGAAGCGGTTCTGTCATTATGCTCTACGCTCCGGGATTAGGAGGGCACTGTCCGTGCATGATAGTACGGTGGCTTTAAAAGTCGAAGCCAAAGCCAGGAAGTAGGAAAGCTGAGGTGTGGGAACGGTAAACAAATGTTCTTCAATTTATTTTATTATGGGAAGGATGACCATGTTAAGGGAAAAGCAGTTTCGAATATGGAAGCAACATCAAGTTGGATGTTTGGCCATGTTATCGTCTAACTTTTTTTACACCGTTCAGTCCGTGACCGAACATACGGATAGTCCGCTGATGCTCTTGCCGCCAGAGTCTGGCCACACCTCGGCTAGGAGGCTTAACAAGTCATGCTGAACGGTTTGTCAATAAAATCACGTCAAAAGGTACTCGTCGTTTTTGGCGCCGCATTAGGGCTCGCGTGTGGATTCGGGCCGGCATTTTTCGGAACCTTGGGGATACTCCTGAAGCAAATGGCGGCTTCCTTCAACTGGGGCCGCGGGGATATCGCGGTCTTGCCTATGGTGGGAATGCTCGGTGCCTCAATAGGCGCGCCTCTCATAGGTTATATTGCTGATCGAAAGGGATGGAACAAGGTAATTCTGTTCTCGGTCGTACTCTTTGCTCTGGGGCTCTTGGCAGTCTCTGTGGCGCCAGTGAGCTACGCCTACATTATTGCCGTAGGATTATTCACCGGCATTGTGGGAGTCGGTACAACGCCTGCGGGATACATCGCGGTAATTTCCCTTGCATTTGACCGCCGGCTTGGGATGGCGTTGGGATTGGCGGCGATAGGCACCGGCGTGGGCTCAATGGCAATGCCCATCATCGTAAGCAAGCTCATCGAGGTCATGGATTGGCGTCAGGCTTATTTGTGCGTCAGCGGATTGATTCTACTGTTTGGCCTCTCGGCACACCAGTTGATCTTTCGCTCGTCGGGTGCAATGAAATCCAATCCCGGCAGCAACAAGACTTCCCTTGCTTCAAAAAAAATAACTAATGCTGGAGTAGGAATTTCCTTTTACCACGCGATTGCCGGTTATCGTTTTTGGGTGATTGGCATTGCCACTGTGTTTGCAGGTGGTATAACAATGGGTGCGCTTGTTCATCTGGTATCGTATGCCACCGATCGCGGAATCGGTCCCGCATTTGCAGCACAGTCTGCAGCATGGATGGGATTCGGCATAGCTGCAGCTCGCACTGGCGTTGGTTTCATACTGGACAAAATTTTCGCGCCCATAGTTGCCTGCGTTGCACTCTTTCTCGGTGCCACAGGACTCTATTTGCTCAGTATCAATATACTTCCGTCTGTCTGGATTTTACCGCTGGCAGCAATCCTCGTCGGTGTTGCGACCGGGGCTGAAGGCGATCTGGTTCCATTCTTGGTTAAAAAATATTTTGGGGTCGTCGCCTTTGGAAGCATTTATGGAACCCTGATGGGAGCAGTTGGGTTTGGGAGCGGTGTGGGTTCATATGCTTATGGATGGTCGTTTGATCTTTTCAAATCGTATATACCAGCTTTTCAAGTATCCGCAATACTTTTGTGTGCTTGTGGTTTGGCGCTGCTCACACTTGGTCGCTATCAGTATGCACGCGTAGAGGTTCCCCAGGACCCCGGTGACATAGTAAAACATGCCGAACCTGATTGTTAATTAATGACCTGTAAGAAGCGGTCCTACGCGACTGCAGCTTGATTTTACTGAGCGTTCGTAAGACCGTCTATAAGTTACTACTAATTCAAGGAGGCTTATGATGCTGTTGAAAGAAAGGATTGTATTTGTGTCTCATACTCCATCGAACCATTACGGGTTCCGGAACACTGTGGAGTATCTCAAGAAATTCCCAGAGGTAGATGTCTGGAGCGCGGATCGATTTTCATCAACCCCACTGTTTGTACCAAAATCGGTATCGGAACTCGACTTGGAATATGCGAAGAAGTACGGCCATATCATTGGTGAACCTCTTTTTCAAGCATACTGTGAAGCTGACCGTGTGGGATACGGTGCGGCCATCTGCCCCAGTTGGGGTGATGGCGGAGTCGACGATGCCCGGAAAAAGCTTTCCATGCCGGTCGTAGGGATGTCCTTGTCGGGATATACGAAGGCAGTCCAAACATACGGACGATTCTCGCTTATCCATAACCACCTCCCGGAAATGGCTCCCCGCAATGAGCAACGGATTAAAGATTTGGGTTTCTGGGAGAGCTACGTGTCAACTGAAATATTCGATATCGATGTGTATCAGTGGATGGTTGAGGAAAAGAAGCCTAATTACGAAGAGCTCGTGGCTGTTGCAATGCCTCTGGTGCGCAATGCCGTGAAAAAAGGGGCCCGAGTCGTATTGTTAGCATGTGCATCACCGGACTTGTCCGAATTTGCCGGAGTCCTGAGCAGGGCAACAATGGAGGAACTCGGTATCCCTGCACAGGCGTCTATCGACACAGCAGTAGAAGCTGCCAGAAAAATCATCGGTGAGAGACGATAACGGTCATGAGGCGCAACCGCTGGGAAATAGTTACTTTAAAGAACTGATGAGGCGTCAGGAATAGGGGGACAGCAGTCATGGCAATTCACGAAATCAAAGTTGAGATAAATGTAGCAGTTCCGATGAGGGACGGCACGGTGCTGCGCGCAGATATTTATCGTCCCAACGTTGATCAACCGCTGCCGACACTGGTTGTGCGGTTGCCCTATGACAAAGGCAACCCATCGGTGGTGATGATGTCATGTGATCCCATGCGGTTTGCGAGAAACGGATATGCAGTGGTAATTCAAGACTGCCGTGGTTGCCATGCCTCCGACGGGGAGTGGTATCCACACCGTGACGATGCTTTAGATGGCTACGACACGGTTGAATGGGCTGCAGCACAGCCGTGGTCAAATCAAAAAGTGGGCATGTACGGCGGTTCGTACCTGGGAACGGTACAATGGATGTCTGCGCATGCGCAGCCGCCCCACCTGGTCGCCATGGCACCGATGGTGTCGCCCTCGAGTGCGAGAAACATGATGTTTAAAGGCGGTGTGTTCCAGTTGAAAACTGTCCAATTCCTGACACTCGGACTCATGGCGATGCATGCCAGAAGATATCATGCTCCAAGTGAGCTACCGGGACTCATGCGGGAAGTCCTGAACGCATTCGACAACAGGGAACGGGAAGCCAGCTATTTGCCGCTCAGGGCATGGCCGGTCGGCAAAAGATCCAGACTCATGAATTTTTACTTCGATTTTTTAGAGCACCCTACGAATGATGAATACTGGCGAGAGCTGGAATTTGCCGTCTATGAGAAAACCGTGGTACCTACTTGCATCGTTTGCAGTTGGTACGACTTCACCAGTGAAACTGGTGGATTGGCAAGTTACACCGGTATGAAGACGCGGGGTGGGACGGAGCACGCGAGAAAGAACGTTAAGTTGATTATAGGTCCCTGGGTACACGGGGTGGAACTCAACTCGGTCGTCGGTGAGATCGACTTTGGGATTCTCTCCACAGGTGCGGCAACGGACCTGATCGGTGTCTACCTACGGTGGTTCGATTACTGGTTGAAGGGTATCGATAACGGTGTCATTGATGAGCCCCCAGTCCGGATTTTCGTTATGGGTGACAACGTCTGGCGCAACGAGAATGAGTGGCCTCTGGCAAGAGCGGCGTACGCCAACTACTACCTCCATAGTGGTGGCAACGCCAACGGAATCAGCGGAGACGGTTTTTTGACCACTGAAGTTGCCGAGAAGGAACCGCAGGATATTTTTCACTACGATCCGCTTGACCCGGTACCGACTCTTGGCGGACGTCTGATCAGAGATGCCGGCGCTATCGACCAAAGTGAAATTGAGCAAAGAAAGGATGTACTGGTCTATTCCACACAGCCCCTCGTGGCTGATCTGGAAGTAACCGGGCCGATCATGATGAAGCTTTACGCCCAATCCTCCGCCCCGGACACCGACTTCACCGCTAAGCTGGTCGATGTGTGGCCGAACGGCAAGGCATACATTTTGGCCGACGGTATCACTCGGGCACGCTACCGAGACTCGGACGAGTTCCCGTCTTTAATCGAGCCGGATCGGGTTTATGAATACACCATCGATATGATGGGAACCAGCAACGTGTTCAAGGCCGGGCACAGGATTCGCCTGGAAATCTCGAGCAGTAATTTTCCGAAGTATGACCGTAACCCGAATACGGGTCATGACATTGGTGTGGATGCCGAAACCCGTGTGGCGAGGCAAACGATATTCCACGATCGCGCGAGACCTTCCCATGTGGTCTTGCCGTTGATTCCGCGTTGAGAGATGGCTCAGTTATGGTTTTGGTGTAATAGAGGGGCTGACGGTAATCTATGTTCAGATGCTAATAATCGGAGCGAACATAATGAGTATAAATCTTTGGCTGGTGTGCAGGCACATAAAAAGGTAACTGGTTCGGTATGTGTGTGGATTGAACATGGGCATGATTTTCTCACTTCCAGATTCGGTCTGCGGAATAAATTGGTGAATAATTTTCTTAGAAGGACGGAGTGCGACGAGGAGAAAACAAATGGAGAACGTATCCTATGTGGTAGGCAACAGGGTGTTGATCGGCAGAGTTTTGCCTGGCCATGATTTTATCAAGGGAATAGAGGATGCTTTTCGGGTCTCAGGATTCACCTCAGGGAATCTTGTTTCATGTGTAGGAAGCTTGAGGCAAGCCAGTTTCATTTATATCAAATCAAAACCTGGTGGACTAATGGATGCGGGCTACGATGGGCCAACGATTCTTGAAGGTCCTCTTGAGTTGCTTTCTATGCAGGGCCCTATTGTTATGGAAGGTGATGAGGTTTTCTACCATTTTCACGGAGTAGTAGCCGATCAAAATGGTATGGCCCTTGGAGGGCATTTCTACAGAGAAGGTACCATGTTGGCCGACGGGCAGAGACTAAAAGGTGGAAACAAAGTTTTGGCGACTGTAGATTTTACCGTACTAGCACATGAGGGGGCAAGGCTCTCACGAAAAATTGATCCCCAGTCTGGAGTGAATGCAATATTGCCAGAAGGCGACTAAGGTCTAGAAGATGGTGGTTCTCGAAGATTATTGTTTTTGACAGGATAGAAATCAGTGGGCCAAGACAAGGCAGATGAAGCGACCGTAACGGATGATGGGAAGGGCAGGATATGGGTTTTGATATTGAGCCTATACTTGAGGAAAACCGGCGGGGTTTTATTAGTTCACCGCGGTCAGAGCGAAAAGTCGTCGTATTTTTATGCCAAGAACCTCCCGCACATATATACTCGCAACTTTCACGCCCACGTAGCGTGCCAGAAAACCCGCCGCCTCGATTGACGCGTTATAGGGTTAATGTTATAATTTATATAGTGAAGCAGGCTACCCGTTATGACAAATATAAAAAATATCACCATTATTGAAAACCTATCTCGAACCGCACTTGAATGTTCCGACACAGACGAATTTCGCAAAGAGATACTTAGGTTTTTATCAGGCTGGTTTGGTTGTGAACAGGGCATCTTCCTTTTGGCCAGGCCGAATTGCCCGGACAGATTCAATCTGAACAGCGTTGTTAAACTAAACATAGTTGAAAAATATTGGAGAAACTTTCGAGAAAAATACTATAAATTCAGTCCATTTTTAAAGGCTTTACCGTTTGCCAAGACGGTTATGACTGTTGATGATTTGATACCCTATAAGGCTTATGAAAACCTTGAATACTATAATGAGACCTTAAAACCTCAGTCTATTCACCACGAGCTGGCTGTGCAGTTCAGGTCGGGAAAGATTTTGCTCGGAGGTTTGGCGCTGTATCGGTCCAAGAATGAGCGTAATTTTTCATCTACCGAAAAGAGCAAAATGGAGCAGGCAGCATTCTATCTATCGACAGCGTTGGAAAGGTTTATTCTCTTTGACAAGGTCTGTAAGGTCCAGGAAATCATAAACTCAATCTGCACAGATCTGCCATATAAGGGCTTAATAGCTCTTGATGATCGCTTAGAACCCATTTATATGAATGATGAGGCAAGGCAACTGGTATCTTCTTTGGATACGGATGAAGACAACTGGCAGAATTATTTTATTTCTCTGCCAAATAACCCCAATAGACAATGCATCAAGCCCGTAAAAGCAAACGGGCGAGGCGGAGATGCTGGAATAAAGAATAACGATAGTACTGCTGAAAAGAACGCTGTGGAGATGGCTCCTTTCCAGCTTCGTGTTGTGAGGACTTCAAGGGGCAGCGAGATCTCCGTTATTCTTCTTGGTCAGAACGAATCCAAACCGAATGCCTGCAAGAAACTGGCAGAATTGGGGCTTACGAAACGCGAAATTGAGGTCGTTTTTCTCGTCAGCGAGGGATTGAAGAACAGCGAAATTGGACAAAAACTATTTATCAGCGAATATACGGTCGAAAATCATTTGAGGTCCATATATGAGAAGCTAAGCGTAAAGAACCGTACTAGCCTAGCCTGCGAACTAAGTCGAATAACGAGAACGGACCACTGATTTTTCAGAAGTTCTCTTCATCGTCCATGCCCCACAATATAGGAATTCATGACAAGGTTGCAGGATGAGATCTATCGCCGGCCGTATCTGATAGCTGTGATCGTTAAACTCTCTTAATATCATTTACTATAAAGATCGATAGATGAAGAACATATTACGGTCAAATCTAATACGCTAATCTTTTGGGGGAACTAATCTATCCCAATGGTTTCTGCGCAGTGGACTGCAGGATGTCCGAACAGAAAGCACCCACTCATGCTGCACACCCTGTTGGCCTAAACTTAGCGATATTCGCCATAATTGACGGATTCCCGCTATTGATTGGCATTATTGGGTGAATTACCATAATCATTAAGATGACCAATGCTAGAACGACATATTGGTTCGCTGGTGAGAAGGAGCGTTTCATTGGTGGTTGAGGGTTAAAGAAGGGGGTGCTTATCGTGGAATTGCCGAATGAAAAACTTATAGAAGTATACAAGAAGATGCTACTTGTTCGGACTATGGAGGAAAAGTGGGCCCAGCTTTTGGCGGGAGGGAAAATACATCTCCATGCACACTTGGGTACTGGCCAGGAAGCGGTATCCATAGGGGTGACCGCGCCGTTATCTAAGGATGATATTCTTTTTGGAACGCACCGGGGTGTTGGGGAGTATATCGGTAAAGGGATGAGACCGAGAGATATTTGGGCGGAATATTTAGGCAAGAGGACAGGTCTGTGCAAAGGCAAGGGAACCCTGCATCTTGCCGACCGAACTCAGAATATTCCTGGTTTGGTTGCAAGTTTGGGGTCTGATTTCCCCATTGCCGTGGGAACGGCCCTTGCTTCTAAGATGCAAAACAAGAATTGTGTAACCATGTACTTTGTCGGAGAAGGCACTTGCAACCAGTCCGATGCCCATCCATCGATGTGCATGGCTGCTCTTTGGCAGCTCCCCATTGTTTTTGCAGTGTGTACAAATCAATTCTGCGAGATGTCCTACATGAGTGAACATTGTCCGACGGAAGACATTGCCCCCAGGGCAGCAGGGTATGGCATCCCTTATGAGATCGTAGACGGGCAGGACATAGAAACGACCTATAAGGCGACAGAGAAGGCGGTAAAACATGCAAGGGACGGAAAAGGACCCTATCTCGTGGAATACAAAACCTTCCGCATGGGTGCTCATTTCATAGGGGAACGTGCTGAATACGTCAAACGAGAAGACCTTGAGAAATGGGCCAAGAGAGACCCTATTGATCTGTGCCGGAAGAAGCTCCTCGAGAAAAAGGTCATAACCTCCGCACAGGATAACAAGCTCTGGGCAGAGGTCCGGGAGGAGGTCGATATGGCCGTAGAAACAGCATTGTCCGACCCCGATCCCACAACAGAGGATTTTATAACCGACATCTACGAACAGAAGGGAGTGCTCTAATGGGGAGGACAATCACGTTCTTACAGGCATTGAATGAAGCTATGACAGAAGAGATGAGGCGCGACCCCAAAGTCTTTGTCCTGGGTGAAGATGTGCGGATTTCGCCTTTTGGACAGACCGCGGGGCTGGTAAAAGAATTCGGCCCAGACAGGGTACTCAACACCCCCATAGCCGAGAGCGCAATTACAGGCGTTGCAATGGGAGTTGCCATGTACGGTTATCGACCGATTTTGGAAATCATGTTTTGCGATTTTGCAATGCTTGCGATGGATCAATTATGTAACCAGCTTGGTCAGTGGCGGTACGTGACAGGCAACCAGTATTCAATTCCTATAACTATACGAACTAATGTTGGAGGTGGAGTCCGGGCAGGGTACGGTCACTCGCAGTGTCTCGAGTCACAGTTCATCCAAGCACCCGGTCTTATTCTTGTGGAGCCCTCTACGCCCTATGATGCGAAAGGTCTTTTGAAATCAGCCATTCGCAGCAATGATCCAGTAATTTTCTTTGAACATAAAAGGCTTATCCTTGGTGGAATATCGGGGGAGGTGCCCGAGGAAGACTACACAATTCCCTTTGGGGAAGCGGCGGTCTGCAGATCTGGTAAAGACGCAACAGTCGTTGCTTTAGGATTCATGGTACACGAGGCATTAGGGGCGGCACAGGACCTTTTTGCGGAGGGTATCAATGTGGAGGTCGTTGACCTGAGAACAATAGTGCCTCTCGATAAGGCAGCAATATTCAAATCAGTAGAAAAGACTGGTCGACTTATCACCGTCGAAGAAGGACGGATAAGAGGTGGCATCGGAGCAGAAATCGCGGCGATGGCGTGCGGAGAGTATTTCGATCTGCTTGATGCACCTGTCCAGAGGGTTGCAGCCCCCATGGTCCCTATCGCGGGAAGCCCTATCTTAGAGGATATGTACCTGCCCAATAAGGATTCGATCATTCAGGCGGTGAAACGGACACTTTAAATAAATGGAGGTATTAAGGATTTTGAAAGGAGACGAGATGTGTCCTGATGAGCTCAGGTACAACGAAGAGCATACTTGGCTTCTCATCGAAGGAATGCGCAAAGGACGGGTTGGCATAACCCACTATGCACAGGAACAGTTGAAGGATGTAGTCTTTATAGAACTTCCCGAAGTAGGCGCCGAAGTGGTCCACATGGAGCCTTTCGGGGTGATTGAGTCTGTTAAGGCAACAAATGACCTTTTTAGTCCTGTGAGCGGTGTGGTAATCAAGGTAAACGATATGCTAAAGGATGACCCCGGTATCGTCAATCAGGACCCTTACGGGCAAGGCTGGATGATCGTCGTTGAGTTGACGAACCCTGCCGAGCTTGGCTCCCTCATGTCAGCAGAAGCGTACGGGGCGCTTGTTGAAAAGTAAAATATAGATATCCCGGGAGGATAAAGATATGGCAGTACAGATAGTGATACCAAAACTTGGTATGACCGTGGATGATGTGAATCTCGTGGAATGGAAGGTGAAAGAAGAGTGCCATGTTGAGAAAGGTTCCGTCGTCCTTGTCATCGAGACCCAGAAGACGGAGTGGAACATTGAGGCTGAAGAAGCGGGCCTTCTCCATATCCTTGTAGCAGAAGGGAATAAGGCAAAGGTGGGCAGTATAGTTGGACTCATTGCGGGAACGAAGGAAGAGTATGAAGGTCTCCGGAAAGAGCTGTCCGAAAATACAAATGCTGCCCCTTCGGAAACGGTCAGGTCCCGGGGCGAAACACAGCCTGCCGGGGCTGCCTCTGACAGACCGGAAGATCGAATCAGAATTACCCCTGTAGCCCGCAAGATGGCAGAGGAACATATGATTGATATAACGATAATACAGGGAACGGGTCCCGGAGGAAGGATTACCAGGGAGGATATCCAGAAGGCAATAGAGGAACGGAAAGAGGTGGCACCTCCTCCTGAAGAGATAATACCGGAAATCTTCCAGGGCAAAAAGGTAAGGGAAACGATACCCCTCAGGGGAATGAGAAAGTCGATCGCCGAGCATATGCACAGGAGCCTTGCCACGGCCGCCCAGATGACGATCATGGGTGAATTTGACATGACAGAGATGGTGAATTTCAGGGAATCCTTAGTGAGGCAGGAGAGTACCATCGGGGTGAGAATCAGCTATATTGATATCCTGGTTTTTGTGATAGTAAAGGCACTCAAGAATCACCGTGATATAAATTGTAGCTTGATCGAGAATGAACTGAAAATATGGGAAGATACAAATATTGGAGTTGCTGTTGCCATTGGAATTGAGGGGTTGATCGTGCCCGTAGTAAAAAACGCTGACCGGAAATCTCTCATTGAGATATCGCGGGCAGTGAAGCTGCAAATGGAGAAGGCACAAACAGGAAAGCTTACGCCCGACGATGTTACGGGTGGAACTTTTACACTCACCAGTCTGGGGAAAGGAGGTGTGAGCTACTTTCAAACCCCCATCATCAATCAGCCGGAATCCGCAATACTGGCGACAGGGCCGATCAAAGACAGACCGGTTGTAGAAAATGGGAAGATTGTCATTGCCCCGATCATGCCATACAGTCTTACCTTTGATCACAGGGCGATTAATGGTTTTGGAGCGGAACAATTTTTAGGGACATTGCAGAGGCTCCTGAAGACACCGAGTCTTCTTTTACTTTAATTCCGGAATCAGGGAAAGGATGGTACTATGGAAGAAAGGGATGTGGTAATCATTGGAGGCGGCCCAGCAGGATATGCGGCAGCGATCAGGGTATCTCAACTTGGCGGCAAGGCCACACTTGTTGAAAACGAAACCCTGGGCGGTACCTGCCTGAACCGTGGGTGTATCCCCACCAGATCGCTAGCACGAGCAGCAGAGCTGTTTGATATGGGTAAAGATGCAAATGACTATGGGATAACCTATAATGACATATCAATCGATTTTGCAAAGATGATGGCGCGAAAGGAGACCGTGGTCAAAACCCTTGTGGCCGGCGTGAAGCTCCTTCTCAACGCCAACAAGGTTGAACTTGTCGAAGGGATCGGGAGATTCCTTTCGCCGTCGCAAATAGAGGTATCCCTGAAAGATAAAACAAAGAAAACGCTCAGGGCGCGGAAGGTCATTATGGCCGCCGGCTCCCGGTGCAAGGACATGCCTGTTCAGAACGGAGGGACACGGGTCATCAATACGACGCAGGCGCTCAGCCTTGCTGAATTGCCCAAGTCCCTGCTGGTTGTAGGCGGTGGGTTTATCGGCGTTACCCTTGCCACAATCTTCTCAAAACTGGGCGCAACGGCAAGTATTGTGGAAGAATCATCCCGCATACTCCCACAGATTGACAGCGAGATCGTCGCTATCCTTGAAAAAGAACTCAAGAGCAGCAGGATCAGGACTTATACGGATGCCCGTATAGTAGGTATAAAAGATGATAACGGTGAGCTGCATGTTGATATTAACGGGAAGGGGCAGCCGGTTACCGTCTCTACACAGTACGTTCTCATGGCGGAGGCAAGGGAATCAAACATTGGTGAACTCCGCTTGGAAAAGGCAGGCATTCAGCTCAATGACAAGGCAGGCGTTGTCGTAAACAAAAAGATGGAGACAAACATCTCCGGCATACTTGCGGCAGGCGATGTGACGATGGAGCATATGTGGACGCCGGTTGCCTACGTGGAAGGAATCACCGCCGCGGATAATGCCATGGGGCTGAACAAAGAGGTTGATTACAGTGCAGTGCCTTACTGGATCAGCACAGTTCCCGAGATGTCTGCCGTAGGTATGACAGAGGAGGAGGCGATCGAGAAGGGATACACGGTAAATGTCGGGAGGTTCCCTTTTGCTGCAAACGGGATGGCGACGATACTCGGGCAAAGGACGGGAATGGTGAAGATCATAGTAGATGAACGGTACCATCAGATACTCGGTGTCCATATCGTAGGCCCCGGTGCGACCGATCTTATTGCCGGAGCTGCGCTTGCCATACGGCTCGACGTGACCCCCGAGGACATCGGCGCAACACTCCATGCCCACCCCTCACTTTCAGAGGCTATATGGGAGGCAGCGAGGGATGTAAACGGTGAAGCAATCCACTTTCTTACACAACGTCGTTAGGTCTATCCCATGAGCCTTGTCTGGGAACTCGGATTAGTAGAGTACGGTATTGCCTATAATGTCCAGCGGAGACTTCACCGGCAGAGGTTAATGGAGGAGATCCCCGACGTGCTCCTCCTCCTGGAGCATCCCCCTACCATCACCATCGGTAAATCAGGCAGTATAGAGAATGTGCTTGTCTCCAGGGAGGCATTGTCGAAAGAGGGGGTCTCCCTTTTTTTCATAGACAGGGGCGGCGATGTGACCTACCATGGTCCCGGCCAAATCGTCGGTTACCCTATTATAGATCTGAAGCAAAGGAGGAAGGATATCCGCAGATTTGTCTATGATATTGAAGAAGTGATTATCCGGACGATGAAGGATTTTTCCATCGATGCCGGGCGGGATGAAAGTCATCCCGGAGTGTGGGTAGACGGGAAGGAACTCGCCGCAATCGGGCTTGCTATCCGGAGATGGGTCAGCATGCACGGGTTTGCAATCAATGTAAACCCTAACATGGAGCATTTTTCCCTTATTAATCCATGCGGCCTCAATGACAGGGAGGCGATTTCCATGTCCCAACTCCTTGGAGAGACATTGAAGACAGGTGCGATTAAAGAGCGGTTGATTGCACATTTTTCCGGGATCTTTGATGCCCCTGTGGATTTGAAAACAACCATTCATACCTGATGATGCACAGACGACTCCCATCCTGGTTTACTCAGAAGATACCTGAACCGGCAGCAATGCACGACATGGAGAAGCTCCTCAGAAAAAAGGGCCTGCATACCGTTTGCGAGAGTGCCCTCTGCCCGAATATGGGACAGTGTTTCGCAAGGAGAACGGCAACCTTTATGATCCTGGGGGATACCTGTACGAGACGCTGTACCTTCTGCGCCGTGAAGAAAGGAATGCCTGTCGCGCCGGATGAAGAAGAGCCCCAACGTATATGTGAAGCGACGAGAGCCCTGGGGCTCAGATATGTTGTTATTACCTCGGTAACAAGGGATGATCTTGCTGACGGCGGCGCCTCGCAGTTTGCACAAACGTTAAAGGCGCTTCATGAGGAAGACAGGGATATTGGCGTTGAAGTTCTCATCCCTGATTTTTGTGGTTCTGTTGAATCATTGAAAACAGTTATACTGGCCGGCCCTCAGGTAATCAACCATAATGTAGAAACAGTTCCCCGCCTCTACAATAAGGTGAGACCACAGGCAGAATGTGCCCGTTCTGTAAGGCTTCTCTCCACGGTGAAGGAATTAGACCCAAATATTGTCACCAAATCCGGATTGATGGTAGGTCTGGGAGAAACAAAAGGCGAAGTGATAGGGGTGATGAAAGATTTACGCAAAGCAGATTGTGACCTGCTTACGATCGGGCAATATCTGCAACCTTCCCCGAACCATCATCAAATAGTATATTTTGTGACGCCGGAGGAGTTCGGGGAATATGAAACGATAGGGCTGGATCTGGGCTTCAAGGCAGTGGCATCGGGTCCCCTGGTGAGAAGCTCATATAAGGCTGCAGAGCTCTATAAAAAAGTCAGGTTTTTATACCCTCTTTTTCATGGATAACCCCCCTACATTCCTCCTCCTTCCCCCGCTCGTGGGGGAGGGAGGAGGATAACAGTTTGTGCAGAAGAGTAAGGATCGAGTATCGATGGATATGCGCACATTAGAAAGAGACCTTAAAGCGATTGTCGGTGAAAGGGTAACTACCAGTGAGTTTGAGCGCCGGTTCTATGCCGGCGACTTTGTTCCTATCCCCAATTGGGTAAAGACCTTTTTCAGGACCATGCCTGATGCAATAGTAAAGCCGGGGACCGTGGAAGAAGTGAGCGGTCTTTTGAGATACTGTTTTGAAAAGAATATACCCGTGGTGCCACGAGGAGGTGGTACTTCGGGTCTTTTTGGTGCTGTGCCTAAGAAAGGTGGTGTCGTACTGGACCTGCGGGGATTATCGGCAGTCACCGAAATTGATGCCTCTGCAAATCGTGTCACTGTCCAGGCGGGCCTCACCTGGTGGGAATTGGACCGGAGACTGAAAGAGGAGGGACTTACCCTCAAGAGCTACCCCTCCAGCGCACGCTCTGCCACAATCGGCGGCTGGGTGATGGGCAGCGGTCTCGGGATAGGGAGCCTGCTGTACGGTCCCGTATGTGACCAGCTTCTCTCTGTGGAGGTGGTCTTTGCCGATGGCACAGTGGAGACGTTTTCCGGGGAACAAGAGCTTAACCAGTTCTGTGAGACGGAAGGAACACTTGGTATTGTCACCGCTGTGTCGCTGGCCGCCAGAAAGGCCCCTGATGCTGAATCCCACCACCTTATCTATTTCCATGACATGAGGAATCTCTCTGACTTTGTCTATGTTCTCGCCAATTCGTCTGTTCATCCGTATGCTGTGGAGGTCTTTGACCACACGTATCTTACCCTCGTCAAAGCATCGGGATATGAGGTGACAGAGATCGGTCTGGGCGGGGGGACGGTATTAGTCACGTGTAACGGCGAAGAAGAACAGGTTAAAACGGGTAAAAAACTTATCGAGAAAATAACTGCCCTGTATCATGGCGAGAAAAGAGAAGGTGCAGACAAGGAATGGGAACAACGTTTTAATATACTCAGGATCAAAAGAGCTGTTCCCACAATTGTGCCCATCGGGGTACATATCCCATTAGATAAAATGCACCAGTTTTATATGGATATGCAACAACTAAACAAAAGAACAATAGGATTTTTGGGACATGTTGTATCCGGAAAAGATTGTATGTTTATACTTACGCTCATCACGGATGAAAATAATTTCATAGAGCATGCCCTTTCACTCCATGTACCGAGCGAGATCTTCAGGCTGGCCTTATCGCTGGGCGGCAGGCCGGGAGGGGGCGTGGGGGTCTGGAATGCCCCGTACAGTAAGGCAATACTGTCTCAGGGCCGGGCGGAAGGTATGCGGAGAAGAAAGAAAGAGCTTGATCCGAAAGGCATCTTGAATCCTGGTATGTGGCCCGATACGTCTTTGGTCTTCAAACCAGGTATCTACAATATAGGGATGAAGATTGCCTCTTACCTGGATAAGGTTTTTCCTGCACGCATCACAGCAGCAAAAGACCATGGATTCCGTCACGGTTTTGAGACCTGTGTACAGTGCGGATACTGTATGAATTATTGTCCCACAAGAGGAGAGTGGATGTCTTCGACCCCACGGGGCAGGATTCTCATGACCAATGAAATACGCACAAACGGGTCGCTGGATAGTGCACAAGTAACCCACGAATATGTAAAGAGCATCTTCGAGTGCAGCCTCTGTGGCAGGTGCGCAGTGGAGTGCAGCGTTTCTATAGATTCGCCGGCTATGTGGGTGGATTTGAGGAGTGAGCTTGTAACGAAAGGTATTGAACTTGACTGTTTAAAGGCAATGACAAAAATGATTAATGAGACGCACAATATCGCTGGGAAGCCGAACGATCAGAGGACAAACTGGGCTAAGAGGGTAAAGCTTCACTCAGCCATTGAGAACACAAGGAGCGCCGGGATTGTCTATTTTGTGGGGTGTGTCACATCTTTTTATCCGATGGTGCAGGATATTGCACGATCCTTTATACAGATTCTTGACACTGCAGGTGTTAATCTTGTCCTCCTTGGCGGTGAGGAGTGGTGCTGCGGGTATCCGTTGATCTCTGCCGGTCACAAAGCAGATGCGGCAATGTCCATGAGACATAACATCGAGGCTGTAAATGCTATTGGCGCAAAAACTGTGGTTGTGACCTGCCCGGGATGCTACCGGATGTGGAAAACCGAATACCGCCATATCACTGGTGAGAATCTTGGCATTGAGGTTTTACATTCCACAGAATTTATTGTAAGACTCATGGAAGAGAACCGGATTATTCTTAACGCATTGAACGATACCACTACGTATCATGACCCCTGTGATCTCGGAAGAGTGAGCGGGATATTTGATCAACCCCGTGCTATAATCAGAAGCATACCGGGTCTTGATTTTATTGAGCTCAAGGACAACGGGGAATATTCCAACTGCTGCGGCTCCGGTGGCGACCTGCTCGTCTCAAATCAGGACCTCTCCCTTGGTATTGCGAAACGTAAGGTTAATGAAATTTTGTTTACCGGGGCAAAGACAGTAATAACCGCATGCCCCTCCTGCGTGAGATCCCTCACAATGGCGAAAACAGCAAAGAAGGCACCACTCAATGTGTTGGATATCACCCAGCTTGTCTGGAAGGCAATGATAAAGTAGTTAAGGGATTTTCATTTTGAGATATTATACTTTTTGATCTTGTATCTCAGCATCCGCTCACTGAGGCCAAGCGTTGAAGCGGCCTTTGTCTGGACCCAGTCGGCATTGATAAGCGCCTCGGTGATCATCCTCTTCTCAAGTGCCCCAACGGTGTCTTTCATCCTTTTTTCTGACGTACTATCTGTCTGTGCGGAGGATAGCGGTAGATCTTCTTTGGATATATAGTCTCCTCTCGTCAGGACAATGGCCCTTTCTATGACATTTTCAAGCTCCCTTACATTGCCGGGGTAGTCGTGCTTTATGAGCACATCCCGCGCTTCGCTGGTAATGCCCTTGATGTTCCGGTTATGCCTGTCGTTGAATCTTTTCAGAAAATGATCGATGAGAAGCGGGATGTCCTCTCTTCTCTCTCTTAAGGGGGGCAGCGGTATGGCCACCACTTTCAGCCTGTAATAGAGGTCTTCCCGAAAGGTCCCCCTTTTAACCTCTTCGTCGATGTCTTTGTTTGTTGCAGTAATGATCCTCACATCTACCTTGACAGGATGGATCCCTCCAAGTCTTTCCACCTCTTTTTCCTGGATGACCCGTAAAAGCTTGGACTGGAGGAAAAGCGGTATGTCCCCTATCTCATCGAGGAAGATCGTCCCTTTGTTTGCCAGTTCAAACTTTCCCACCTTTCTCTGGTATGCGCCGGTAAAGGCCCCCTTTTCATATCCGAATAATTCACTCTCCAGAAGCGTTTCCGGGATTGCCGCACAATTTACCTTAATGAGGGGATGGTTTTTCCTTTCACTTAATTCGTGAAGGAGGTTGACAATAACCTCTTTCCCCACCCCGCTTTCCCCTTCAATGATGCAGGTTGAATCGGTCTTTGCCACCCTCACAATGAGACTCGCCACCTCGTGCATTGCATCGCTCTGGTATATGAAGTTCTCGGATTTGAACCTGTCTTTCAGTGTCTCTTTCAGAACCTTGTTCTCCCGGACAAGGTGTGTTTTTTCCTCGATCTTTTTTATTTTAAAGAGGAGATCGTCGAGGTCTACGGGTTTTGTCAGATAATCGGTTGCGCCTGCCTTCAGGGCATCAACAGCATTTTCAATGGTCCCGAAGGCAGTAATCATGATGATATCAACTTCAGGATTTATCTCCTTGAACGTCTTGAGGAGCGTCAACCCATCGGTGTCGGGCAGCTTATAATCGAGAAAGACTATCTCAAAGGTATTTTTTCTGTACAGGTCAATTGCATCAGCGCCGTTTCCTGCGGCTGCAACAACATGCCCCTCTTTTTCCAGGAGACCTCCGAGCAATACCCGCTGGGTCTCCTCATCCTCCACAATCAATATGCGTGCCCTATCCATTCTTGCTCCCCTTTTCTTTTACGGGCTGTTTCAAGGGTAACGTTATGACAAACGTGGTGCCCGCGCCTTCTTCGCTGCTTACCTTAATATCGCCGTTATGGTCTTTGATGATAATATAGGAGATAGGAAGTCCAAGCCCTATCCCCTTATCCTTTGTTGTAAAATAATATTCGAAGATCTTATCCTTTTCTTCTTCTTTGATGCCGACGCCGGAGTCTTTGATAATGACGTCGACCATACCGCCATGCTTTTCTGTGGATAATTCAACGACGCCGCTTGCTTGAATTGCTTCAACGCCATTGACAATGATGTTGTAAAAGGCCTGTTTGAGCCTGTCTTTTTGTGATTCCACAATAATATCGGTATGGATGTTGTTCCTGACATCCACGTTCCGTGAGGCCGCCTTTTCTCTGATTATCATAAGCACTTCTTCTACAATAGTATAAAGTTTTTCTTGCGAGAAGGGTATGTTTGCTTTTGTCGAGAGCAGGAATTCCTCTACGATCCTGTCGACCCTTATCAGTTCACTTCTGACGATATCGAGAAATTGATCGTATTCCTGCCTTTTCTCTGCGGCAGGGGAGAATTCTCTTTTTAACCGCTGAACAGACAGGCTGATGGCGTTGAGCGGGTTGCGGATTTCGTGCGCCATGCCCGAGGCAAGCTTACCGAGAGAGACAAGCCTTTCCTTGAGCGCCAGCTCTTTTTCCATCTCTTCCACCTTCTTTTCGTGTTTTTTCTTCAGGATGAAGATGGCGAATGTGCTGATCGCTCCGGATATGGCAAGGAAGATGAGGATAATGATGAAACTGAACGTGGTCCTTTGCAAGGTATCATCGGCAAGTTTCTTTGAAATGAAAACCTCCATCCTGTATCCGGGCAGGAAGTGTGAATCAAGGGGCTTTGAAAGCTCAAAGGTGTTCGCCTTTTCGCCGGTGACCGTTAAATAGGGCGAACCCTTTTCGTCATATATCTTAATACCGACAACGTTGAATCTTTGTTCTTCCCTTTCGAGGATGTCTTTAATAACGAATTTTTTCCTCAACGCGTCCAGTTCCTGCCTGTCAATACTGAAAAAAACGATCCTTCCTTTCACCCATATCCCCATAACAAGCGTGGGATCTTTATGCGTAGGCATTTTGAGGACCGTATCCTGCCTTTTCGTGAGAAGGATCTTCAATGATGCCGGTGGTATTGTAAAATCACCTTTTTTAAATATGACATCGCCGTTTGGGTCGATGAGTGCGAAATTGGAGAGGGGAATATTGCCGGCATCAACGACCTGCATGGTGCTGAAGAGATTGTAGAGGTCCTCCAGAATAGCCTCATCAGAGATCATGGCATTGAGAAAATTCGGCGTAATAATAGTGGGTGACCTTTCAAGGAGGTCGAGATATTCCAGGTTGATATCTATTTCACGCCTGATATGCGTATAGACGATCTCGCCCTCTCCACGGAGGAGATTCTCGATGTTCTTCTCGATGACACTGATCTGGAAATAGCCGGTTATAGTAATAAGGAGGAAAAGAATCGCAAATAGAAGTGAGGGAAAGGGTATTGTCTTTTTATCTCCCATACCTTCTCTGCCGGAAAGAGCGCACCCCATGTCTCTGCTCGGTGTCGCAGAAGCTGTTATATCTTTCCCTCTGTTCCTTATTAAGGGTTCTCGATACCTCCCCCCTGTACTGATGATAGAGGCTATCCCTTGACTGTTCTATGTCCCCGATCTCGCTGCGGAGTTTGTCGACCCTTTCAGGATTCGCTGCGGGATTTTTATTAAGCTCCTGAAGCTCGAGGCGTTTCTTTATGGATTCCTGTTTTAACGCCCTCCATTCGTTGATATATCTGTTCCTGATCCCTTCCACCTGTGTTTTCTGGGAATTGGTGAGTCCGAGCCCCCTCTCGAACTCGGAATAGGAGTTCTGTCCGTAGAGAGGGGGCACGAAAAGGAGGAGGAGGAGGAATGGGATGAGTAGCGTCATGGATTAACCGGCACCCACACTTTATGGGAAGGTACCCATTTCCCGTCGACCCACTGCCCGGGAACATCAACCCACTGTCCCGGAGGGCCTTCAAGGGACTGGCCCCCCGCAGGATACGCGGCGGCTGTGCTCGTTGGTTGTCGTGACGCGGCATCGATCTTTTCATTTGTAACGCTCTGATCGACGGCATTCCCCCCGATAACACCGGCAAGTCCGCCTACTGCCGCACCGATGAGCGTTGAAGCCGTATTGCCGCCGATTACCTGTCCTGCCAGGGCGCCCACGCCGGCGCCGATCGCTGCGCCTTTCTGGGTGTTATAACCCGTCGAGGCGCAGGAAACGGTCAGAAAGCTTACTGTTATTATCATTATTATTAACAAGAGACCTTTTCTCATTGTATACCTCCTTCTCATAAGGGAAAGGAGGGCTGGTGACCAGCCCTTTCCCTACAGTCTGCCTACTACAGTCTGCCGCATGCGCCGGGACCGAAGCCTCTTCCACCGAAGCCTCTTCCGCTAAAGCCTCTTCCACCGAAGCCAAATCCACGTCCGGACTCATTGATCTGTTTCAATTGTTCCGGTGTCAGTATCTTCCTCTCGTCGAGTTTAAACTGCACCATCTTGTCCTGTAATTTCGTCCTCAAGGCATTGATCTCTTTCTGTCTGGCAAGGATCGTGGCGTCGTCAGCGCCTGGGTTCGTATACAGAGATCTCAGTTCACTCCTTTTCTGGAAAAGCTCGTACCTCATGGCCGATGTCTCGTTCCGCTGCTTTTCTTTGAGCTGCCATATCTTGTCCGTCTGCTCCTTGCTGAGATTGAGGTTTGAGCCAGGGCCATAACCATATCCTCC
>JAQTNJ010000012.1:9590-34591 GCA_028713955.1 Syntrophorhabdaceae bacterium | reverse complement strand
ATCTTCTTACCGAGAAGGAGATTATACAGGGAGAGGAACTGAGAAAGATGTTATCCGACTACGCACCGGGAAGAGCCGCGAAAGGGGCATAGGAGAGGAGGCTATGTTGTAACATTGCACAACGACGTTGTCTTCTTGGTCGACGTGGACGATACGCTGTTTATAGTATTTTTATTACAATAGATGGGGGCAGGTCAGCCACAGACTTCTTTTTACTCAGATGCAACAAATTCGGTAGAGCCAATGGGGTCAAATCTTTATCCTTGACTCAGACGATCTTCGAGACACCGTGAGACCGTGAGGGACGTAGTTGACTAACTTGACTTATCCTATTTTTCCACATGGTCCTCTTTTTTTTGCATACCGGCAATAGAAAGTTAGTCACGTTAGTCAACTACGTCCCTCAGAGCCATTTCTGTATCCATACCCGGTTTTGGTCCTGAGATCTCCGCCATGGTTATCGGCGCCATCGGCAACCCCCACCGATTCGAGAATGCCCGGCAGGTCCTCAAGACGGCGGGGCTCGATCTCTCTTCCAGCCGCAGCGGCAAGAAGAGCGAGACGCCCTATAGTATCTCCAAGGGAGGGAAGGCTCATCTCAGGTATGCCCTCTATCAGGCAGCACGGATTGCATCCACACGCAACAGATGCTTCATGCAATACTTCGCGAATACACTCACCGGCAGGCAGCGGGAAAGGGGTATTGTAACGAAGATGCGGGTCAAACTGGCGGCCAAGATGCTCGTCATCGCCTGGACGCTCATGAAAAAGAAGGAGGTATTTGATCCGGGATACATAACGATCTGAAGGAGTGACAGACCACGTGGCGGGAGAGCCCGATCAACTACGTAGAGGCGATTGTGACCTCGTCGGGGACAATATATGGGCCTCTCACCAAGATCATGCAACCCGGATAAAGGATGATAGGCGACCTTCAAGTGTATGCCGGATACTGATAACGATGAGGTGCGGATCTGTTGTGTGGTGAGATACCCGCCAGAGTGAAAGAACAGTGAGGGTGCAACAGAAGACCCGACAGGAGAGGTGCGTCATGAAAAGGAAGGGTGTCGTGCACGAGTTGATATTATTGGATATTTACTTTTTACTTGACGGGAGGATTATAGGATGTCCCCACTGCCGAACGTACCTTAATTACTAATTAATTACTAATGTTTTTCTCATCCTTAATAAGTCTTGCTTTTTTTGCTTCAGGCCCCTTTACCGTGTTTTCTAAAACAAAAGTGAAGGAAGAACCGACCATATTAATAAATTCTTCAGAAGATATTCTTGGAAATATCTGTGAAATATGCAAGAAAATGGTGTGCCCTGTTTTTTCATCGATTTCAACAAAACCATAGTCTCCTTTCATTGCCACATTACATAACTTACCTTTTTTTCTTTCTTCACAAAATTCAGTTTCTAATATTTTATATTTGTTAAAAAAACTACTGTTTGGGTATAAACTCTTTTTCCCCAGATTAAGGTAATATTTGGCTTCATCAATTTTATCAGAGTACAAAAATGTTTTTGCAAGATAATAGCAACATGCTTCATTTAATTTTCTTTCCTTTTCTTGCTCTGGGTTCTCTTTGATTACCTTATTAAAGAACGGCATCGCTTTATTAATGCCTTCTGAGTATAATAAGAATGTGGCGAATTCTCTACAAACTTCCAAAAAAGTATTATGGGCTCTTATATCTTCGCCTAACTCCATTGCTTTAGAAGAATAGATGAAAGCATCCTCTAATTTTCTAAATGCTTCTTCTCGTAGTTTTTCATGTATGAAGAATTCGGCCCATCTTCTATAGTTATCTGCGAGGGCTGTGTAACAAATCAACTCGTCCCTTTTAGGCCCTTTTTGTCCTTGTAGCAGGGCCTTATGGAGCAGCTTATCGGCTTCATCATAATTTCCCCTCCTTTTTTCCACTTCACCAAGGCTACCAAGAATATGCCCATCATCGGGTGATAGCGAAGCCGCTCTTTTTAGATATTCATATGATCGATCAAATCTCTGCCACTTTTTTTCAATGTTACCCCAAGTCAACCACAATTTTGAATCGCTTGGGTCTAATTTCGTAGCTTGCTGCATTAACTCCAAGGCTTTTTCATAGAAGCCTGCATCACTTTCCATGTTTGCCCAGTTCCTGTAAATTGGAGGGAAATTAGGTGCAATTTGTGTAGCTCTTTTGAATGCATTAACGGCACCGTCATAATTATTCCCCTGATATTTTTGATACGCCGTTATAGCCCAAGTCGCTGCCACTTTTTCTTCCTCGCTTTCAGCCCCCATGTCGCGCAACGAATAACGGTATTGCGTACCAGCTCTTTCAGCTTCTTCAATTAGATTTTGTACCATTTCCGTTCTGTTCATTATGCCTCTATGAATTTCAGGATTGGATTTGAGTTTGGATTGGATATAGTTTTTTGTTAAGTGAAGCAATTCATATCTAGTCTCAATGGTGTCATCAGAAGATTTAATTTGATTTGGCACAACGAGGGAAGCTATCGTTAGGTCTCTTAATGCATTATCCAACTCTTCGGGCGCGAGATTTGATACATGAGATAATACACCCCTCAGTAACGGTTTGTCATTTACGGCAAGGGCATACAACACCATTCTCGCATTATTGTCGAGAAGTTTATCGAATATGTTTTCGAAACAAAACCTTGCAACATCGCCCTTAGATGACGTTAAATCGCCAATGGCCATATTTATATCTTTGCCAATTGCAACTTGGCCAACCACCCATTTTATAGCTAATGGATACCTTGATATTTTGTTAACGTACTTCAATAAAACATCATCTGAAAATTGCGCCAACCTATCGGCTCCTTTTTCTCGTGCGACAGTACGAAGTAAAGTAATGGCATCTTTGTTGTTCATTTCTTTAAGGGGGTATCTCCTTTCTACCTCTCCTAAACCTAAACGACTCGTGATTAAAATTTTATTTGGAGATGGGAGGCCATCTTTGATAAATTCGACAACCCTTTCATCGCGTATTGTTTCAAGATTATCAACCACTATTAGAATTCCTTTATCTCCAACGCGTAGAATAATCTCAACAGCTTCTTCTTTTTCTTTGATAGGTTTTACAAGACAATCTATCCAACCGAAAGTCTCTAAGATAGCGTCGAGAAGGCTTTCATAGTTTCGTAATGTTGGTTCAATTGGCTCAATTCCTGTAGTAGTTAATTTTTCTTCTTTAGCACTAACCCAAACTAACCCATCAAACGGCAAACTCTCATTGTTAAGCAGATTTTGACAAATCTGGTGAACAAGAGCTGTTTTTCCAACACCACCTGCGCCTGAAATTGTTATCACCCTATGAAGGTTGCCAAGAATAAGCGCTGTTGTCTTATTTAAATCTTCTTTTCGTCCAATAAAACCTCCATCAGGATCATAATCTCCTGAGGGGAGATTTGTAATATGAGCAAAGTCAGGCTTATCTTCATAAATAAAAAAACTGGGTGGTATACGAATTATGATCTTATCGGGATTGGTCTTAATACAGTTCAAAGTTTCTCGTAAATCTTTTCCTGCGATGCCAAGTATAGAAATAAAACTATCCGCAATCTCTATTAATAAATCTAAGTCGATAGCAGAAAAATTTCTTTTAACATGAGCAATTTTATTCCTAATGTCATATAGCTTTATAAACTTATCTTTGAAATCCTCTACAGACATAAGCGCTTGTGGAATAAAATTTGACATTGTTTTTTTATATCCCACAATTTCCACAAGATCGGGTATGTCTGTTTCATCCAATAACATCAAGGGGTCATCAATCTCTTTGGGTGATACAAAAGATAACTTCTCTTTTGTTTTATCCCATATCCCTTGGGGTATCGATGAATACCATTCACTACCATACAAATTTAATAACTTCCCCTTGATCCAGAAACGGAGAGACTCTTCCAACCTTGAATAAATTGAATAGCCTATATCTTTTCTAGTAATTTGCATTGCTCCCTCCACACTAATTACAAGCTTCCTTTTCACAAGAATGTTTTATCGTATATAGACCAACTCTTATATGCGGTATTACCTAATTTTGTAGATAATATTAATTAGCTACCACTATTTCATAAATTATTGTTTTAATAAGATTTCTATATCCTCCTATTTTAGTTATTTTGCTGTTATTTCAACTATTTTACAAGTGAAAACTATTTAATAGTTACTGAATATCGGTTGAAATGTTTCATATTGAAAGGGAATAGCAAATCCTCGACTTCAGGAAGAAGCCCTTAGCCATAAAACTTTATAAAGAACCGAAAAAATCTATTGCTTGGAACTATAGAAAAAGAGTTTTTGGGGAATTGCTGTCTAGGCCTACTTATCGAGCATACGAGCCACTACAAAAAGTTGCATATTATGGAATGATATTTTGTACCTTTTGTGAACTCTTAGATGTCCAGCAAATCTATTATTTTTTGGTACAGCAGATGTTCATGCCACCTCCGACAGAATAATCAGAAAAACTTTTCCGGTTCCATCGACCACCCTCATGGATTTTTACCTATTCAGTTTTGACATCAAACTTTTGATTTAGAAAGTCCAAGGTTTTCTCATCTCTCAGCTTACATACAATGTTTTGATTGGCAAAAGCACCTTTGAACGACTTTGCTTCAGATTTTGGAAAAGATTTGATCCATTTTGTACCGACCAAGTAGTCAAGTCTTTCAGGATCATTTAAGTTTTTTTCAAACTGTGGAGACTCCTTTAGTTGAAGCGAGAGAAGAGCCTTGTTCGTTTTTCCATCTATAAACTCAGCAACCGATACAACTTCTTTGACGACTTCACCATACCCGACATATCCGGAGCCCTTAAGATAAGCGAAGATTTTGTCGCCTATTTTTAATTTTTGTAATGGATCGCTGTACTTCTTCCCTCCCCCGGCACTTACGAATCCATGCTGACGGCAGTCCTCCCAGTTTTCATCAATATTTACATACCAAAAACCAGACCACGGCCCTTTCCTTCGCGATTCAGTTTTATCTTCGATTATCTGGGGATCGATTAGCCAAGAACGTCCCAGTAGTTCCTCATTATCGTTTTTAAAATAAGTAAAAAAGACAACATTGATATCAACCCCGAATTTATCTGATAAGTACTGAACAATCCTTTCAGATGCTGCATCGATCTCTGAAGCTACTATCACCATTCGTTGCTCTGTGTTAATGGTTTCAGGCAGGTCTATGCCGAAATGCTCTCTGAATGTCACCTCCAGCCCTGTGGTCAAAAATTCATTTGCTATTGCCTCAACTTGCGAGAGATTAAGTTCCTTGACCCATGTAGCATAATCGAGAACCTGTGAAACAATATCTCGCGGTGTCTTATCCTTCTTTAATTCGATGATGATAAGGTTGCCGGTTTGGTCAATGGCAAGCAAATCTATCCTGCCGCCAAATCCTGTTTGGACCTGCCTGCCGAAAATTAAGACATTTAGTCCCAATAGGGAACTGTCGCGAACTATCCAATCCTCTAACCTGTCTTCTCGATCCAGTTTACCACTGGCGCAAACGTTTAGCTTATTTCCTTGAATTTTCCATAGCCTCATTGTTATTGCCATAGATTAACTCCTTCAATCTCTTTCATAATATCCCCTCTCCACATTATTATAAAACTTCCCAATCATTACAACAATAATTTTAAAAACCAATTTATTCATTTCCAATGGTAATTAGTTATCAAAGACAATATCTTAAAAAATCTCTTTCATGAAGAAGCAGATACTTTCCTTCACCTACTATTAAATAGATTTAGTTAAATTAAATGTTAAGGATTGCCGATGGAAGTGAAGTATAACACCAATGTCAGCCCAGCAGTTTAATCTGTCGGATAAATTTGGTTGTTATGGTCTGCTATACAACAGATATTATTTAACTTTTCTGGTTCTTTGGTCTTCCATTAATTCGACGAACTGTTCTATGGAGAATATGATTTCCGGATTTTGTTTATTTTACTTTTTATTTCACCGTCGATAAGTTTTGCCAGTATCCTTACAAATTTGATGGATTCTTTCAGTTGTTGTCGGCTTATACCTAATGCACTTGCAGTATGAGCAACAACATGTCTTCGATTGACTATCTCGTTGAGTTTGTCAACTAAGAAGGTAGCTGCTATTGGTTTACCCCATTTTTTTTCAAATCTTAATTTGATTACGGCAAATATGTCACTTACGTCTAAAGATTTTAAAAGGCTTTTGACGGTAGCTGCGTTTGGGTTTGCGCCAGTGTTATTAAAAGCTAAAGGGTTAATTATGTCTGAAACGATACTCGCGCAAGCCTTGTGTATGTCAACAAGTCGATCCTTTTTAGGCGGTGCTTCCTGGAAAGGTGGGCCTTTCATGGCGAGGTCTAAAGTTTTGTAAACATTTGTAATCCTCATGTTATCGGGAAGAGACGTCCATGGTACGAACGGTGTTTTTGTTAAGTCTGACACATGTTCTTCCATGGAATCCCGTAGGAAACGCTCCAAGGCAGCTACAACCATAACAACAACTCCAGCCCTCAAACCCTCAACCGCTTTCTGCTCCTTCGTTCTGGGTGGGCCGGGATAGTACGCCTTCTCTATTTTTAGAAGCTCCTCCGCTATCGCAATAGACTCTCCGAACGCTTTATACGCAAACGAACTTGACATAGCCTCTCATTCTGTAATGCTTTGTTGCAGCATTGATGTAAGTTTAGAAACACGGGTACGAAAATTCCCTATATTGTTTGTGGCAGCACTTATAGATTTTCTGAATTCTTCATCAAGAAACGCTTCTTTCAGACCCATAACGATCCTTTCTTGTTTCTGTGCAACAGCTGCTGGGGCCAATCCTCTTGCAGCAAACATCTCTGCATCATACAATGAAGCCAATATTTGTCCTCTCCACGCCTGCTTTTCGGGAATCCATCTTTGAAACGCAAAATCACCAAAAGCATTTTTTACTACATCAATGGTATTAAAAAAATCAGCTCTGAGTTCTGCAATATTTTCGGGAGAAGCATATTGATGTTCTTCCATATACTTATCCATTAGCCGCTTCATGCTGCCCTTGAAATTGAGCCATACATCCTTAAAAGTAAAATATCGCAGAACAAATTCAGCGTCCCTCATTTCTTGGTATAGTACAGACTTATTCTTGTTCTTAATCCCAAGCAGTTGATGAAATAGCTTGTTCTCGGATAATTCCAAGATTAAATCGTTTAGTAGTCCAGGGTACGTACTATTCCGTATCTCCTGAGGATTGAGATTAACGCCACCAGTGTTTAACCGTTTGAATACCTCGAATTTCACATCAACATCAGATTGATGAAGAATTATGATGGCTCTCAAGGTCGGCCTCGTCTTTATTATTGATTGGAGCCTCTTTGGCAGTAAATCAATAGTCATATTGTTGATGTCGGAGAAAATCTCCAAGCCTTTCAACTCAAGCTTACCACTAAAGAAGTCTGTGATTGCGATTAAACGTTGTTTTCCATCTATCACAGAGTATTTTCCATAAATATCCTCATTTAAAAAAACAGGTGGTACAGGCACGTTCATAAGAAATGATTCAATCAACTTTGATTGTCTTTGGCTATCCCAGCGAAAGCGACGTTGATATTTTGGAGACAAATCGATTGTTCCATCCTTAACCAATTGCGATAAAGTGTTGAGGTTATAGTCGACAACACTTGTAACCAATTCTTTCTGTTTTTTTTCCCAAAAGTCTAATGGGTCTCCTTCTATAAAATCAAGAACAGAATCGGACTCTTCCATTTCCCTTTTTGTTGTCATAAGAATAATCCCCCTTGTAAATTTATCATACTCCGGTATGATTGCCGGGTAAGGCTATTGAACTCAAAGCTTTAAAAATAGACGGGTTGCTTTGATCCCCTTTAATAATTTCCCGTAATTAAAAAGAAACCGTACTTATCTTGTTAATCCCTATTGTACCCGTTTTTTTGTTATTCTCTCGTTATTTCACAAACTTGTCAAGGTGTTTTTGTTTCACGGACAATGGTGAATGCCGCTTGAAATGTTGTATATTTCGAAAACCGTTACAACGCTTTCTTTCAGGAAGTACATCGCAGAAATGAGCCTTTGAATCGAATCAATCTTAAAAATTGCTTGCTTCACCTATTAAAAATAAATGAGTTATCAAGAATTACCAGTTGAAACCTGCAGCGCAAAAAAACAACTTGAAACAGCTTGTTTCCTCCTCCACTACTTTACTGCCAGGCTTTCGGAAGATCCTCGTTGGGCCAATAGAACAGCTGGACATGGCCACAATGACTGCACGAGAAGATTTTGAATGATTTTATCCCTCTCGGTGACAAGCCAAAATTTTCAATCTCAGATTGATCGTTGTCAGTAATGATTTTATAGTTGCCTATTCCACATACTTTACAATTTCTAACAATATCACTACCCGGACCATCGGCGTGTATGTCTGCGTACCATAGGTAATCATCTATTCTGTCGAGCAGTTCGGTGGCTGTTTGCAGGCAATTTTCTTCGCGTTCCACAATGCACTGCTTAAATAAGGCATTTATAAAAGAAATTGAACGAGCTTTTGGGAATTTGCGGATTAGATTATGCTCGGGGTGATCAAAATACCACAAGGGGAGTACTGGGGTATCTGATATCATCCGCCATAGGACTTTGCCAAGAGAAAAGACATCGAAAGAGGGTTTTACGTTTTCGATCCTATAACTATAAGCCCAAGCGGGCATCCAGTCTCGGCTGCCAACGTTTTCAAACGTATCTGAAAATCTTGTGTGGCTATCATTTTCAAAGAATACCAATCCGAAATCTCCGAGATTAAGATCTCCTTCGGGCCCGATAAATATGTTCTCGGGTTTTATGTCTCTATGAACTATACTTTTATTGTGTAATTCTGCTACAGCAGCGACCAAAGGACGAAAAGCTTTAAGAGCGTTAACGATATTTCCAGTAAAGGGATTTGGTCCTTTCAGAAAATCGCCAAGATTTCCTCGTGGGTAATACTTTGTTACTAGCCATTTTCCATCACTGTCATAATCAAGTATCTTCACTAAATTGGGATAAGATACTTTCGCCATTGCTTTTATTTCATTCCTAATGCGCTCATAGACCAACTTTGGATCTCTTGCATCTTCTGGTTGATGTAATACTTTTAATGCTCCATGATTCCGTTCATCCGCAATATCCACTATGTTTTTAAACATCTCTTTTACGGACTGAATTGTTTTTGACCTATCTTCCATGCTCATGTAATCGCTCAAATGTCGCAGATTGCTGGTTAGATCACCGATAAGGCCTGGCTTCAGGCCCATTTGATTTCGGTCATAAACCAAATAAACTTTACCCTGGCCGCCCTCACCTATTTTACGTACTATTTCCCATCTCTTATTGTAATCCATTTGAGCCCCCTTTTCAGATCGCCCCTTTGTTTCTGTTCCAGTCGTTATTTTTATCCAACTACGGCAACGGACTACTCATTCATCAATTTTAAAAACAATTCTCAACTTGGAATATAATTAATTTCGTTATGTTATTAAATCTTGTAACTTTCGTACCCATGAATCAATTCTCACGCAATCGTCAGTATATTTCAAGGAAAATTGTAGTCTTAGCAATCAAATGCCATTTGAAATCTTCATAGTTTCGAAAAACTTGCCAGATGAGCATTTCAGGAAGCAAGCATTGAGATGGGGGGAGATATTGTGGTGAGACATTAATCCGGATACGTCACGTAGAGCGAGAAGAATCAGGTTGAGGTTAAGGTCGAGGTTGAGGAGAACCGGAGTTTGCTTAACCTTGGCCTTGGCCTGCTTTTTGGGGGAATAGCTCGACACCGATGCTCATCCTGATGGAAGATCCGGGATTAATAAAATTGATTATTACCATGAATTAGTTAATAAAGCTATGTCCCAAATCCCTGGAAAGAGGAAACGCGAATGTGAGTACAATTGGCATTACACGTATATTATATCAACCGAATTCCCTGTTATCCGTTCAAGACCGTGCGGCCTTACGATGAAATCAAGCTCGATCCCTATTGCCCCATGCGGCGGTAAAACAAATTTCGGCTCAAAGGCAAATACCATGCCCTCTTTAAGGATCTTGCCATGTCTGGCCGTAATGACAGGCAGCTCATTTATTTCAAGGCCAAGACCGTGGCCGATAAAGGAAACCTGCCCTTCCCCGCATCCCATGAAATAATCCTGGAGGTGTGCCTTCTCCGCGATACGATATGCCCGAGAGAATATGTCAACGCAATCGACTCCTTCTTTCGCATAGGATTGTATGTCTTCCATTATCTCCCGCGCGGCCTCATAGGGTTTCCTGAACATTTCCTTGAGTTCCCCCACCACAAAGACCCTTGTCTCATCGGTGATATAACCATTGTATCCGCCGCCATAGTCGATCGTGACAGGGACTCCTCTCTCCACCTTCTTGAGCGAAGAACCCTGCGGCACAGCCGGTGTTAATCCTGCCCCTCCGATCGGCACATCCGCGCAGGGTGTGACTGCACCGGTAAACCCGCACTGAACGGTAAGCGTAATCATTTCCTGGTTGATCCCGCGCATACGCAGGAACCCCTGGTGTCCGAGCTTTCTGCCTTCGGCCACGAGCGTCGCATCGATATAAAGCTCAGTGGCCCCTTCCCGGACCACATCTTTTGCCTTCGCGAACACGTGTGTGAGCATCTTGCCCGATTTCTTCAGCTGTTCGATCTCAAAGGGGCTTTTCACTTCCCTCAATTCCTTGATCGACGGGGATACATCGGCATAACGCTCAAAGCCGAGAACCTTTTTGAGTCTCTCAAAGGTAGACACCGGCAGGACATCAAGCTCCAGACCTGCCCTGCCGCTCAAAAGCCCGTTATGATCGAGCACCTTCCTGATCTCCTTATCGTTCTTAATGGGTATAATATCAAGGGGTGTCTCTATCTTTGCCCTTTCAATACTCTTCTCAACGAAAAACAAAGGCTCCTTATCAACGGGTATAACAAGGATCCCCTTTTGCATGCTGCCCGTAAAATAGAATCTGTCCACATTCTGAAAGATGATGCCGAAATCAATGTGGTTTTTTGCCATGAGGCGTCTAAGGCCGTCGATTCTCCCGTGTATGTCCTCTTTCGGAATTTTGTCAAATACCCATACGTGCTCAATCATATTTCCCGGACCTCCCTTACATATCCGACCCAACATCTAAAGATATTTAATGTAACGTATTACCTTACATGTTGATTTTCTAAGTTCTACTATAATTGCGGCAGATAAACAACCTCTTAGATATTCTTCATTGCAGAATGCAGCGATACGTAGTATATATGAAATATTTTTGATTTCTGGAGACTCTATGGAAACCATCTTTTTTCCTGAAAGCGTGGTAGTTTTCGGCGTCTCGAATTCTCCGGCCAATCAAGGCCGTATCATTGTAGAGAATCTGGATCGCTTCGGCTTTGCCGGAAAAATTTACCTTGTCGGTTCAAAGGCCGGCGTTCTGGCGGAGCGGCAGATATTCACTCATGTAGGCGAAATACCGGGTGTCCCGGAACTTGCCGTCATTCTTATTCCCGCCGGGGGACTGGCTCAGACCCTGGAGGCATGTGGAGAAAAGGGGATTGGCAATATCGTAATAGAAACGGCCGGTTTTTCCGAATTCAGTGAGGAACGGAAAGGGCTTGAGAAAGAGATACTTCGTATAGCCTCAAAATGGGGCATGAAGATCATCGGGCCAAACTGTGTGGGTATTGTAAACGTTGAAAACGGCCTCGCCCTTCCTTTTTACCCGCTTTTTCCCCATGTGGTCAAAAAAGGTCCGCTGTCAATAATCTCTCAGAGCGGAGGTCTCGTCCACGATATTATGGTGCTTTGCAATATTGAAAATATAGGAATGAACAAGATGGCGAGCATCGGGAACAAACTGGTCTGTGATGAGAACGACGTCCTTGAGTATCTGATCTCTGATCCTGCGACCGGTATTGTCGGATTATATCTGGAAAACATCCGTGACGGAAGAAGATTTATGAAACTGGCAGCCTCCACAGACAAACCAATCATCCTCCTGAAAGCAAACAGGAGTCCCGGCAGCAGGGAGATCGCCAGATTCCATACCTCGGCGCTGGCAGGCGATGATCTGGTTGTTGATAAAGCCATGAAACAGGCCGGTGTCCACCGTGTGCAAAACCTCAGGGAGATGGTGGATACCTTCAAGGCATTTTCTCTCCCGCCGCTTAAGGGGCCGCGGCTTGCCGTCATCGCCCGTTCCGGCGGGCATGCCGTATTGTCGGCGGACAGTGTCTATTTCCATGGTTTCCGGCTCGCATCGTTTTCCGGGCAGTTCTTTGACATGCTGTCGGAGAAAACAAAGGCCGGGATCATAAGGAGGACCAATCCCCTTGACCTTGGCGATGTCTTTGACTTCACTGTCTATTTCGAGATAACGGAATCAGCGCTCCTTGATCGGGATGTCGATGCCGTCCTCATCATTCATTCCTATGCGCTGGGTGTTGATCTTGAGCCTTCGAAGCAATTCATATCGGATTGCAAGGAATTATCACAAAAATATAAGAAGCCTGTTGTCTTTTGCACTATTGCCCACAAGGAAGACCGGCTTGCCCTGCAAGGGGCAACGGATTTCCCCCTGTTTACCCACGTCGATGACGCACTGACAGCTCTTTCAAAGGTCCTTGAGCATTCCAGGAGACAGGCCCGCCCGTCGCCTGAACACATTGATATCGGAAGGCATGAAGAAAGGCAAAGCGCGCCGTCCCGTCTGCCGCCGGGTATAACACCGGCAGATGAGATCTTCAATCTGCTCAGGGTATATGGTCTTTCAGTCGCAGACTACAGGGTAGTCGCAGATATCGATGAAGGGCTTAAAGCGGCACGGGATATCGGTTTCCCGGTAGCGCTGAAAACCGCCTCAACCCGGATATTGCACAAGACCGAAAGGGACGGGGTAATGCTGGACATCCCTGATGAGGTATCGCTTGAAAGTGCGTTCCGCGCCATGGAAGCCGATTCGTATCTTCTTCAGAAGATGGCGCCTCCCGGATGCGAGATCATCATCGGCGGCCGCAATGATCCTGAATTCGGTCCCATTATTCTTTGCGGACTCGGGGGGATCTTTGTTGAGATATATAAAGATATAGAGATCCGCGTAGCCCCCATTGACGAAAAGACCGCCCGGGAGATGATAGCGGAACTGAGCGGCGCTGATATCCTGAAAGGATTCAGGGGGAAAAAACCCTATGACGTTGATTATCTCGCCAATATTCTCGTCAATGTTTCCCGGCTCCTCTCGGAGCATAGCGAGATCAGAACCCTGGATATTAATCCCCTCATCCTTTTTGAAAAGGGCGGCGGCGGTATAGTGGTGGACGCGAAACTTGAGATCGAGTGAGCGAAAGACGGCAGACCTTTCCTGAAGGAGGGAGACCATGAAGACTAACAAGATCGACCATATATGCATAGCGGTGAAGGACCTCGATGCGGCGAGGAAGGTATGGGAGCCCGTCATGGGCAAATCGGAACCGGACGATTCCTATGTCGATGAGTCTGAAAAGATCCGCGTTGTGAGGTACTGGTTGGGAGGGATAGGGTTTGAGCTCATGGAATCGACTGTCCCCGACGGTCATGTCGCGAAATGGATAGAAAAGAACGGCGAAGGGGTGATGATCATCAGCTTCAACGTGGATAATACGAGAGAGGCCATAAAGGAGCTGGAGTCGAAGGATTATCCCTTCATCCCCGCCCCCGGAGGTGAAAAGACAAGGCCGTTCCGGGACTGTGAATTCGCCTTCATCCACCCGAAGAAGGTGAACAACGTACTCCTTGAACTGATCGACTACAAGTGGGATAAGTAACGGTACAACAATACTATCTTTTGTATGGCACGGGTATTACTTTCATAACATTCGTAATGAAAAATGGAATAGGAGAGAACAAAATGAAAACGATCATATTCATTCTTTGTACGGAAATGTTCTTTGGAACATTCATCATCCCCGGCAAAGCAACAGCATTCAATGTGGCGGATGTGCAAAAATTAAAGACCACAAATAGCTGTATACGCTGCGACCTGAGCGGGGCTGATCTGCACGGGTTAAACCTGAGCAGGGCTGATCTGAATGGGGCCGATCTGAATGGGGCAAATCTGAACGGGACATATCTGAACGGGGCGAATCTCCCCCGTGCAATCCTGTACAGGGCAAGCATAAGCGGGGCCAACCTGGGCGGGGCGGATCTGTTCAAGGCAGATCTGAGCGGGGCGAACCTGAACGGGGCAAAACTGAACGGGGCGAACCTGAGCTATGCACTCCTTTTCAATGCGAACCTGAACGGGGCGAACCTGAACGGGGCAGCCCTGTCCAATGCTCAACTGGATGGGGCAACATGGACCGACGGGTCAATATGCAAGCAAGGGTCTGTCGGGGAGTGCAAAAAATAGCCGCGAACTTCTTCCTGTTATACGTAACAAAATTGGCTGACCTTTAGACTGCTGTGGGTCATCATCTAACCTGCTTTTTCTCCAAAAAAAAGGAGGAAGAAAATGACCCAGATAACATCGACAACACACCTCACATTTTATGGCCAATATTTCATTGAAGTAAAAAACCAGATTTTATATAGTTTAACCATGCAGAAGCAATGTTTTACCAAAGAGGCGGAAGGTAGTTGCGAATAATGAAGACAAAAGCAGCAGTATTCTTGGTGTCACTTGTTCTGTCGTTTTTCTGGGGAATCGGCCACTCGTTTGCGGAGGAAGTGGATGCTCATGCGCCTTCGGTTCAGCCGTATTTTGTCGATTCACAATCGTCAAAGAGCAATGGAACTTGGGCGCAGGCCTTTCGTGGGCAGTTGAGCCGGGTAAAAGCGATGATTGCCGATGATAAACCAGTCAGCAAGCGTGACCTCTACGAATTGGGGCGCGCCTATATCCGAAAAAAACAGGAAGATCAACTTCTCGCGATCACCGCAACAGGATCAGCGACCTCAAGCGAACAGATCGTCTTGCTTAATCTCTATGAATTCTTTGAATACTGCAACCCCCTCGGATTGCCCCTGGGTGATGACGTCCCGGGTTTTGACTCTAATGTGCCATACAACGAGACGCTGCACAAGCGCTGGGATGGTATGCGCCAACAGTCTGTCCGCACAGCGGTGCGGATGTATGATTACGGTGATCGCATCTATGGCCCACAGGCATACGAGACCGGGCGTACGATCTTTCTATCCAAACTGCACAGCCTGACGCCTCCCCCGGACGATCTCGATTTGACCGCCCTGGAATGGACTGTGATGCGATCGAGCCTGCTGCTGATAAATTACTTGAATTCTCCCGGGGGACCCAACTTGAAATATGCCCCGGTTTTTCCGATAAAAAAGTTCGGCACCAAGCCCAAAGAAACGCGTTGGGCCAAGGTGCACAAAATCCTTGTCAAGAATGCCGGCCGCATCGGCATTGGTGACGGGTTTATCGATTTTATCCTCGGATCTCCATCGTCATGGCAGATCGTGTCAACGCGTTTACCTATGAATAAGGATCTGGAGAAAGCTTCGATAGATTTTGCCACCAATGTGAACAAGGGAATAACCAAAGCAGCTGCACTCTTTACAGATCTGAGCAACGCGGAGATTGAAGGTGACCGGTCGGCACTTTTTGCGAACCACTTTACTGGAGACGACTACGCCAATTTCCTGCCTCCCTCAATACGGGTAAATTTTCTGCGCTATGTCCGCACTCCCATGGAGCCCACCCCGGATATGCTGGCTAAGTCAATGTTAGGATTTGAGCATCATGGACGCACTTATGGTTTGGGCGGTTGGCAGGGCATTGCCAGGAAATATCTATCGACTCGGAAAAGAAATCCTACCCTTAGCGATTTTGAGAAATACCTGAAAAGTGAATTCGTTCTGCTTGAAGATGCCGCATTGGGCAAAGAGGCTGAGAAGCGGCTCGACTCCTTCCTCGACAAGCCTGATGGCGAGGCTTCCCTGGGGGTGTTCTTCTCGAAGATCAGCATTTTCTCGCTGATGTAGGTAAGAATTAATTACACCCTGGAGAACTGCCCCACCGGATGGAATTGGAACTCTGCGGTATACAGGCTTACATGTGTGAATGTCTTTGGGGGAATTAAGACTCAAAAGGTTTGCACCCATACTTTCTTTCAGAGAACGGTGAGAACCTTGAACGAGCTGTGCAGATACCATGACCTTTCCTGATGGGGTCAAATCTTTATCATTGACTTTGTCCTCTTTCTATCTACCGATGAATTGCTCCGGAAAGGATGTAAAAGCATAGCCCGCAGTATGGCCATGGAGCTTCTCCATAGACATGGCGGTATGAATGGAAGAGAGATCGGGGACCTTATGGGAGTCGACTACAGTGCCTTATCCGTTGTAAGGAAAAGACTCAGGGAATTATTGGCCTCCGACAAGAATGTGCTGCGCCTGATGAAGAAGATAGAAGACCGTCTGAGTTAAGGATAAAGATTTGACCCCATTGTTGCCCACAAAGAAAAGACCATTCATCGGAATTAGTTATTGATTGTATAATTCTATCACTATTGATAATATCCAAAAAAATACGTACTATGGTTAGACGTCGTCTAGGTTGTTTATCCGAGAGGTCTCGATGAAATCCTTAATGATGCTCATTCTTGACACATCCGCAGCGTTGCTGTCGCGGCTCGGTCGGCAAGGTACGCGCGCAGTCGCAGCGCTCGTTGTTATTGGTATCGCCATACCACCAATCGGCGCCCTACTTAAACCGTTTGTCACCGAGGCAGTCTTTGTGCTCTTGTGCATTGCCTTCCTTCGCATGGACACACGAGCGTTCGGTACCTACCTGAAACGCCCTGCCATAGTGCTTGCAGCGACAGCGTGGACATCCTTGGTAATCCCAACTTTGTTTGGCGTGAGCTGTCTCGCCTTCGATCTTAAAGATCAGTCACCCGAACTCTTTCTTGGGTTCATGCTGCAAGGAATTGCCTCGCCAATGATGGCAGCCCCTGCATTGGCCGCGTTGATGGGTCTTGATGCCACACTTGTACTCGTCACCTTAGTAACGAGTACGGCGCTGATTCCCTTTACGGCGCCCCTATTTGCCCACGTCTTTGTCGGGCCTGTGCTCACAATTACCCCACTGACACTCGGGACTAAGTTGTTTGCGATTCTCGCAGGTTCCGCTCTTGTCGGCTTAACTGTTCGCCGGATTACTGGCCTTGCTGCCATCGAGCGGCAGGAGGAAAGGATCAACGGCTTCAACATTCTTGCCCTTTTCGTCTTTGTGGCGGCTGTCATGGAAAATGTCGTCGCTCGCTTTCTCGCTGCGCCGATGATCACAATTGGTCTTGCTATGCTCGCCTTCGTGATATTCTTCGCAGTGCTTTTCCTAACTACTCTCCTTTTCACATTTACAGGCCGGGACCGCGCTCTTGCGCTTGGATTCATGACTTCGCAACGCAACATGGGGCTAATGCTGGCGGCGACTAGTGGGGCTTTACCCGACCTCACTTGGCTGTATTTCGCACTCTCTCAGTTTCCTATCTACCTTTCGCCGAATCTGCTCCAACCGCTGGCCCGACGGGTACTTTCCCGAGCACAGATTGTTAAGGGGCTACGGGAACATAAATGAAATATGGACATTTGGATGATACCGGAAGCGCCTTCATCATGGTTCATGCTTTCTTTTGGTAATTCCCACCCTTGGCTCTTTGAGCGTCTATTCGATTGTAGGTGACATTCGCGCTCCCTCAGTAACTTCCTGTAATTCTTAGATGTAAATTTTGGCGTAATAGTATATATATTAGTAAAAATAGTATTGTTTACGAAGATAATATGAAAGGCAAGGATAAGACAAAGAATCAGCGCAACAATGAAGGGATTGCCGAGTCGGAACAATCCAAATCCAAGCGCAAGCGAATCAAAGAAGCATTGCAGGAAAGCGAGAATCTTTTCAAGGACGTGTTTGAAAACCACGCCGCGGTTAAGCTGCTCATTGATCCCGATACCGGGAATATTCTCGATGCCAATAAGGTGGCGGTCGACTATTACGGGTGGTCGAAAGACCAACTCTGCCAGATGAAGATTCTGGACATCAATACGCTTCCCCCCGACGCCGTGAAGCGCGAAATGGAAAAAGCGAAGACGTTTCAACGTACCTACTTCGAGTTCCGCCATCGGCGGGCTGACGGTTCGATACGGGACGTGGCAGTATTCAGCAACAACATCGCCACCAAAGGTAAAGCTATCCTTCATTCCATTATTCACGACATTACTGACCGCAAAGAGATGGAAAAGGAACGAGATAAGCTCATTTTTGAACTCAGAGAAGCGCTTTCTCAGGTCAAGGTACTAAGTGGGTTGCTCCCCACGTGTGCTTATTGCAAAAAAATACGCAATGATAAAGGGGAATGGGAACAGATGGAGGTCTACATAAAAGAACATTCGGAAGCGAATTTTACCCATGGTATCTGCCCGGAGTGTAAGGCAAGATTGTATTCCGAAGAAAGTAAATGAATATTTATGTTCTTTGCTGATTTCATCCCGTAATCCGCAACCTTAATTTGAATGTCATATCGCAATGAAACCGTTCCGAGTCCGGGTGCCCGCTTGCGGGTGGGCGAGGGAAACAGTGCTCCTGCAAAAACAATTATATCTGCTTGTCAATTTTTCTATTAGTTGATATTGTATTTTCCTATGGGCATATACAATCTCGTATCGGCTTTCGGCATCTTGTTTTTCATTGGTTTTCTCTTTCTGTTTTCAAGGAGCAGGCGGCGTGTAAGCATCAGGGTCATCATCTGGGGAATGGCCCTCCAGATCGCCTTTGCCTTTTTTGTGTTCCTCCTGCCGGCAGGCACAAAGTTATTTCTTATTCTCAACGACGTAACGATGAATGTTATCGACAGTTCTTTCGAGGGCGCGAGGTTTCTCTTCGGACGTCTCGCCATCCCGCCGGGTATTAAGGATTCGCTCGGTTTTATCCTTGCCTTCCAGGCCCTGCCTTCGATCATCTTTTTTGCGGCGTTGATGGAACTTCTTTACCATATCGGGATAATGGAAAAAATCATCGGCATTTTTGCACGTATATTTGTCAAGGTTATGGGTATAAGCGGCGCTGAATCGCTTTGCGCGTCAGCGCAGATCTTTCTCGGGATCGAATCGAATCTCACGGTGCGACCTTATCTCAAAGAGATGACGCGATCTGAACTGATGGTGGTCCTCACAACGGGCATGGCAACGATCGCATCAAGCGTCCTCGGTTTTTATGTGATCATACTCGCGGGGATATTCCCCACCGTGGCCGGACACCTCATCTCCGCGTCGATCCTTCTCGCACCAGCGGCGATCGTGGCAAGCAAGATCGTGATCCCTGAAACCGGACAGCCGCTGACCCTCGGCAAGGTAGTGCACGTCGAGTATCAGAAGGCAACGAACGCCATCGAAGCGATCATCAACGGCTCCATGACCGGTGTCAGGATGGTGGTCGGGATCGGGGCGCTTCTCATCGCCTTTATAGGACTTACCGCGCTTGTTGACAGCGGGCTTATTGCCCTGGGCAGGCTTTTCGGCTCGATCCTGCATACAGGTATCGATATCACCCTCCATAACCTTTTGTCGTATCTCTTCTACCCTTTCACGCTCGCCATGGGCGTACCCCTGGAGGACGCATCGGCAATTGCCAGGATCGTCGGCGAAAGGATCATCGAGACCGAAGTAAAATCATATCAGGATCTGAGTGTCCTCGTGAAAGAGGGGAAGATAGTGTACGAGAGGAGTATCGTTATCGCGACTTACGCGCTGTGCGGGTTTGCCCATATACCCTCCCTCGCGATATTCGTCGGGGGCACATCGAGTATCGTGCCCGAACGGACAAAGGATATTGCTGTCCTCGGACTATGGGCGCTTCTTGCCTCGAATGTGGCATGTCTCATAACCGGCGCAGTAGCCGGCGTCTTCTATACCGGCGGAGGGGGGATGCTGTTCAACCCCTGAGAACAAGGTTAAGGCTGAGGTTTAGGCTAAGTAAAGACCTTTAGCTTGTTCCTGAACCTTAACCTCAACCTTAACCTGTTTTATCCTTTCGTTGCCTCCACTAAGCAGTCCATCTTCGGTCCGGTACGGAGTAATCTCACGCCGGCAAAACCTGCCTTTTCAAGGGCATCTCTCACCTCCCGGAAGGTGTAGGTGTCGCCGCTGTGCGTACCGACAAGCATGTTGAGTGCAAAGACCGTTCCCGCGGGCGGGTTGGTTCGTGATTCATCCATGATGTGGTCCCGGATAAGCAGAACCCCTCCCCGGACAAGTGCCCGGTGGACCTTTTTAAAGAGCGCGAGGTTTTGCTTCGGGTTGTTCTGATGGATGATCGCTGAGAGTAAGGCCAGATCGGCGCCTGCGGGCAGGGCATCCTTATAAAAATCTCCTGTTGCAAATTTTACTCGCCCGTGAAGCCCCTCTTTCCTCATCTGTTTTTTCGCGATGCCGATAACGTCAGGGAGGTCAAAGATTACGGCATTCATGCCGGGGTTCTTACGGAGGAAGGCGATCGTATATGTACCGGATGCGCCGCCGATATCAAGGAGTTGTTTGAACCGGGAGAGATCGTAAAAGTCGGCGATCTCCCGTGAAAGGTCCTTGCCTATCGCGTGCATTGCCCCGATAAAGGCCTTCATGTCCGCTTCGCTCCTTTGGGGGGATGATCTTTTCTTTCTGTTGCCTCCTTTTCTGACAACCTCGGTCAGCGAGCTCCAGTTGTCCCACAGGTGCCTGAAATGGTGAAGGAAGGGAAGCGCCGTCTCGGGGTGATATTTCGAGAGGTATATGCCAACCCCGGTGGGCTCATAAATGTCATAATCCTTTTTAAGGAGATCGAAGGCAACGAGACAGTCGAGGATCCTCGTTGTTGCTCTTGTATCCAGGCCAAGACTCGATGCGAGCTCAGCTGCCGTAGCCTTTCTTTTATGAAGATGAGAAAAAAGATCCAGCTCGGCAGCGGTGAGGATAATCCTCCCCTTCATGATGTTCCACATATCTGCGAGTATCGCTTCGTATCCTTCCATAAAGACTCCTTAGCAATTTGTTTTCTGTAAGATCTATTCTACAATAGCACCGTACTGTCTGCAACCAACAGATCAGAAAAGCAGGCTGAGGTTAAGGCTGAGGAAAAACGGGGTTAGCTTAACCTTAACCTGAACCTTAACCTGTTTTTTAGCTGATAGCTTTAAGCTGTATGGTTAAGAATCAGGTCCTTCTTTCGGGTATTTCACAAAAAAGAACAACAGGGCGGCGCATAACGCTGCTACCATTGCCCCTGTAAAGGGAATGCAAAAGGAACCCGTAATATCCCTTATATGTCCTCCAAGCCGGTTCGCAATGATCGCTCCACACCCATAAAAGAGGGTAAGTGCCCCTATGACGGTCCCCATAACCTCCTTGCGGAAATAATCCCCTCCGCAGGCGCCATACATGGGGAAGGTTGAACCGAAGAAGGCGCCGAGAAACCCGACGCTGACAAACAGCGAGATCTCGTTTGACCCTGAAAGAATGATGCAGGCTATGCTGATCGCTATGCATATATTGGAGAAGAGGATCGTCAAACGTCTTCCGATATAGTCTGATAATATCGGTACCGTGAGAACGCCTGCGATCTGACCCAGACCATGAATAGTGGCAAGGGACGAGGCCTTTCCGTAAACGAACCCCAGTTCATAGCGCGCAAAATCCACCAGGAATGTGAGGGTCATATAGAGTGAAGCGGCAATAAGAAGATAGGAAAAACCGATCAACCAGAAATTCGGGACGGTAATGATCCCGGCATAACCTATCTTTTGCTTTATGGCAGAAGGAGCAGCCTGGACAACGGTTGTGTCATCCTCCGGCGTGCCCCAGGGCGCGAGCCCTTCATCTTCAGGCTTGCTCCGGAGAAGGAAGGCATTGAGTATGACCAGGAAGAGTGCGGCAATACCGAGGATATACCAGCAGTATCGCCAACTCCATTGTGCCACGACGAAAGGATAAAATCTTCCCATCGTAGCAAAACCGAGCCCAAAACCTGTCGATAGGATGCCAAGGGCCATCCCTTTCTTTTTGATGAAAAACCAGCGCTGGACAAGGGTTATTATAGGTGTCCACATTGCCGCTCCCCCAATGCCGACGATCCCGTAAAAAAGGCATGCCTGCCAGAAATTCTGGACCGTACCCATGAGAAAAGTGCCGACCCCGAGGATGATACAAAAGAATGATATTACCCTTCGGGCGCCGAGGCGGTCCGTGAGGTAGCCGGTAAAGAGCGAGCAGATGACATATACAATGAAATATGCATTGAAGATGTCGCCGCCCTGCCTTCGGGTAAAACCCAGCGTCCTTATCATCTCCGGGAGCAGCACGCTGTATCCGAGACGTATCCCGTAGTTGATAAAAAGGTCAACAAAACAAACTGCAATGATAATCCATGCCCAGTGGACAGCTCTGCCGCGCATCGCATCAGTCATAATAAACCCTCCTTAGTAAGCTCATGGCTCATAGAAAATCGTATATCGTAGTTCGTATATCGTATATCGAGAGTGCAAAGAAAACACTTAGCCGTAATGCGTTCGGCGACAAAACCGGCTCATAATTCATGGCAACAGCAAGAATTTGTAGGCAACAAGCGGCGTGCACAAAAATCCCTTATTCCCCGGTCCTCTCTGTTTATTTTGTTTCGTTTCTGCCATCAGCTATGAGCTATCAGCTATGAGCCGCTGGCTATATTCCCAGTTTCTTCCTCTTCTCTTCTATGTGTGCGGCAATCCCGTCTACTGCCTTGACCGGGTCTTTCTCCACGTCCAGCTTGCCGCCCGTTATACCCGGACAATCCTCTGTCAGAAGTTTAACAAGATTGGGTCCTCCTGTCACCGTAGGCACAGGGTTGACATATGTGTAGAGACCAAGCGCGAGCGCGAATACCGCATCGATCGTTGCCTTCTGCTCCATGTATTCGGGAGCCACCGCCGCAACGGGCAGGTCAGGGATCGACACCCCTAACGCGAGAGATACCGCGGCAAGGAGGTCGCCAAGGCGACCCGTGTCGGTACATGTCCCATAGCTTAAGACGGGCGGCACACCAAGCGCCTCGCATACCTTTTTGAGGCCGCTCCCTGCCAGTTCCTTTGCTTCAGGGGTACACAGCCCGGCGACCTGCATGGCGGCATTGCCGCATCCCATGGAAAGGACAAGGATATCGCGCTTGATCAACTCCTTCGCAATGCGGACGCTGTGAACATCCTGCCCTGTGTCCCTTAATGACGTGCATGACACAAGCCCTGCTATACCACGTATTGAACCGGCCTGTATTGCGGCGAGAAGCGGCTTAAGGGTACCGCCGAGGGCATCAAGGATACTCTCCGTTGAGAAACCGACAACAGCCTCGCCTGTTGCAAGACCGACAACGGGCTCAACGGTTGCCCTCCGTTCCCGGAAATTGTCAACTGCCATTTGCAGGAGTGCCGCGGCCTGCTTTTCTGCCTCTTCAGGGATATAGTCGATCCTGTCCTGTACACCCTCGAACGCAACAAGCTGGCTGACAGGTATAAGCTTGAATCTGTATTTTTCAGCATAGAAGGGATCCACCGGCATGGAGCAGTTCATATCACACGCAAAAAGGTCAACAGCGCCGCTCGCGAGGACCGCCTCCTGCATGATCCAATTGCCGGTGAAACCGTAGAACACATCGTCCATCTCCCACCGCTGGATCATCTCCTGCCCTGTCTCGATATTGGCGATAACACGCAATCCCTTTGCGCCGACTGCCTTTGCCTTGTCCTGCCACTCCTGCTTCCGCGCAAGCTGCACCATGGCAAAGCCGAGGAAAGGCTCATGGCCGTTGGGCAGGACGTTCACGTAATCAGGATCGAGGACACCGAGGTCCACCCGCATTCTGTGCGGCCTCGGAACACCGAAGAGGATATCCTGGCAGTATTCGTTCACGATCTGGCTCTGATATGCCATGGCGATAGAAAGGCGCATCGCTTTCAGGGCAAGGCTCACGTAGTAACCATCAACGTTGGTAAGACATGAGCTTGTGGAAAACATCATCTCACCGTAGATCCCGCCGGGAAAGATCCCCAGTCTCTTCCATACCTCCTGCCTCTCTTTCGGGGCCAGGGTCTGCACGATATGGCTCGGCTCGTCATATTTCCTGTTGAAATCGGCCTCGCAGTAATTGCAAAACATTATTGCAAGCTCTTCGTCAGAAACCGCTGAGGGCATCCCGAAACGATCGGCAAAGGCGACGAGCTTTTCCGGTTCCCTGATGGTGAAGGGCGTCTTTCCGTTGGCCGTAGCCTTCAGTGTTTTTAAGGTCTGCTCCGTGTGGTAGTGATACGTCGATGCGCCCATGACGTTCCTGAGAAGCATCATCCGCATTGCCATCCCGTCACCCGTGATCCCGCAGACCCCGCGCTTGTCTTTCGCGACATCAGCACGGCACGGGCCATTGGAACAGAGATCACAGCGTACGCCTCCCTGGCAGAACGGGCACCTCTGGTCAGGGCTTGCGCCGAGGCCCTGCGCCTCGTAACGGTCCCAGATATTGTTCATCCCATCTTTTTTGATCCTCTCATAAACCTTACGGACTGACTCGTGATAAGAAATCCGGTCTCCTTCCATGGTTACCTCCCTTTAATACGGCTCATAGTTCATGGCTGATGGCTCATGGTTCACAACTGATGGCAAAACGCCCATACGTCATAAATCGTAAACAGTCTTACAACCAATTGTAATGGAGCGCTTGCTGTCCGTCAACCGAAAAACCGATCCATTTGCCTTGCAAAGGGGCATTATAAGCTGGTATTATCTTTCTAATACTATGGAATTATTTGACAATGGTATCCTACAGAAGGGTGACGCAGGGAAACCCCTCGCGGACAGGATGAGACCAAAGACGCTCGATGACTTTGTCGGGCAGGAACACCTCCTCGGTGACGGCAAGATACTGCGGCTTCTCATAGCAAAAAAGGATATACCGTCCATGATCCTCTGGGGACCGAGCG
>JAQTNJ010000012.1:3797-9490 GCA_028713955.1 Syntrophorhabdaceae bacterium | reverse complement strand
GACAGGATGAGACCAAAGACGCTCGATGACTTTGTCGGGCAGGAACACCTCCTCGGTGACGGCAAGATACTGCGGCTTCTCATAGCAAAAAAGGATATACCGTCCATGATCCTCTGGGGACCGAGCGGTGTGGGGAAGACAACCCTCGGGTGGCTCATGGGAAGATATATGAAGGTCCCCTTTATCTCCCTGAGCGCAGTGAATATCGGCATAAAAGAGGTCAAGGAGGTCATGCAGAAGGCAAAGGTCCAGCGGATGATCCTCTTCATCGACGAGTTCCACCGTTTCAACAAGCTTCAGCAGGATGCGTTCCTTCCTCATGTTGAGAGCGGTGACATAATCCTTATCGGTGCTACAACAGAGAATCCTTCCTTCGAGATCATCTCGCCCCTTTTGTCGCGCATGCGGGTACTCACCCTGAGCCCGTTGACAAAAGACGGGCTGGTGACGATCCTCAGGCGGGCCTTAAGCGACGACAAGGAACTCAAGTCTGCAGGATTAAAGATCAGCGATGAAACGGTCGAAGAGATCGCCATACTCGCCGACGGGGATGCGCGACGGGCCCTTAACCTCCTCGAGGTCAGCTACAAGATGGTGCGCGAGGCAGGACAGAAGGAGCCTGTCATCGACCACGCTATCGTCAAAGAGGCTTACCAGAAAAAGGTAGCCGTATATGACAAAAAAGGCGAGATGCACTATGACCTTATAAGCGCCCTTCACAAAAGCATGCGCGGCTCCGATGCCGACGCCGCCCTTTACTGGCTTGCGCGAATGATCGAAGGGGGGGAAGACCCGCTCTATATCATGCGGAGGATCGTGCGTTTTGCGTCAGAGGACGTGGGGAATGCCGACCCTTATGCTCTGTCGCTGGCGATGGCCGCCACAGAGGCATTCAGGTTTATCGGCCCCCCGGAAGGGTACCTGGCAATTGCGCAGGCATGCCTGTACCTGTCGCTCTGTGAAAAGAGCAATGCCGTTTATGCGGCATACGGCGCCGCGAGCCGCGATGTGAAAAACATGCCTGAATATTCTGTCCCTCTGCATATCAGGAATGCCCCGACACGGCTCATGGAGGAACTCGGATACGGCAAGGGATATCTCTATCCGCATGATTATGAAAACGCACTCGTTAAACAGACCTATCTGCCTGAGGAACTGAAAGACAAGCGATACTATTACCCCAGGGACAGGGGGCATGAGAGAAAGCTGAAAGAGTTCATGGATAAGGTAAAAAGGTTCAGCCGGGAAAATAAGGGTTAGGTTTGCGGAACGATTTATTTTTGTTGAAAAATATCTCATATTGAAAGAGAATAATCACTTAGTCAGACCCTTCGATAAACAGGGAAAAACAAAAAAGATTATGACGTTTACCGAATACTTGACGGCGTGAGTCCTTATTGATGAAGGGCAATGACTTTCAGGCGGAGAACAAAGTAAAGAAAGGCATAATAATAGATGGCAATTCTCTATTGTGATGCAAAGCGGTTTAAGCAGGTCATCCTGGCCGGAGCGGACCGGGTGGTTAACAACCGCAGCCACTTGAACAAGATCAATGTCTTTCCCGTACCGGACGGGGATACGGGAAGCAATATGTCCATGACGCTCATAGCCGCTGTCCGCGAGATAGAAGCCTTGCAGGAAGTCTCCCTGGAAACGACTGCCAAGGCCGCAGCCTGGGGATCCCTGATGGGGGCCAGGGGCAATTCCGGGATAATCATGGCACAGATCCTTGCGGGGGTGGCTGAGGGGATAGAGGGACGCGAGCGTCTCTTTGCGGCAGATATTGTTTTCGCCTTTTCCTGCGCTGCAAAGAAGGCCTACAAGGCCATCCTCCATCCGGCAGAGGGCACGATCCTTACCGTTGTCCGTGAGACATCGGAAGCCGCGGAGAAGGTTGTCAAGAACGAGCAGGACTTTGCGATCCTCCTTAATGAGATGGTCAAAGCAGCGTGGTCTTCTGTGGAACGAACCCCGCTTCTCCTTCCCAGGCTTAAGGAAGCCGGCGTCGTTGATGCAGGGGGGCTTGGTTTTTACTATTTCCTGGAGGGCATGGTGCGCCTGATCCGTGGCGATATGAAGACCGGCGCGGTCATCGACGACGAAGATATACTCAACGGGACAGTGGCAGAACCGGTGGAACACCAATGGAATTACCGTTACTGTACCGAGTTCATCCTCAAGGGAAGCCGGATCTCAGGGGACGCGATGAAGGAGAATCTCGTCCGGATGGGCGATTCCATCGTACTGGTAGGCGATACCCGCCTGGCGAGGGTCCATATCCATACCGGTCAGCCCGAAGAGGTCTTGCGCTATGCCTCTTCCCTGGGCCAGGTTTCATCGATCAAGGTGGATGATATGCTTGTTCAGCATACATCGCGCTTTGCGAACCAAAAAAGCAAAAAGACTACCTCCGTCGTTGCGGTTGTCCTGGGCGACGGTTTGAAGGAGATATTCTACAACGCCGGCAGCGAACTGGTGGTGGATGGCGGCCCAACCCAGAACCCCAGTACCTCCGACATCGTGTCTGCGATAGAAACAGTGACATCCTCGAACGTGATCATCCTGCCCAATCATAAAAATGTTTATCCTGCGGCAATCCAGGCAGCAGGCATGACGCCAAAAGAGGTCACGGTTTTGAAAACATCCTCTGCCCCTGAAGGCCTATCGGCTTTGCTGGCCTATATGGATGACGCCTCCTTTGAGAAGAACGTCAGCAACATGGAAGGGGCGTGGGATGGCGTGAAAAGCGGGGAGGTAGCGCAGGCGTCCAGGAGTGTCACGGCAGGGGAGATTGAAGTCAAAACCGGCGATTCGATCGGTATCTACAGGGGGGAAATCCAATGCTCTTCAGCCTCTGCGGGAGAAACCGTTATGAACCTTGCGTCATCCATGCTCGACGCCGACGACGAGATCATCACCCTTTTTTATGGTGATTCTATTGGAAAACAGGACGCGGAGACCTTGCAATCAGCGGTGCAGCAACGTTTTAAGGACAAAACAGTTGAGTTGTATTACGGCGGGCAACCATACGCGCAATATATTATTTCAATAGAGTAAGGAAAGGAGAGACCATAAAGATCATCACAGACAGCACTGCTGACCTGCCGGAGAACCTGGTACGGGAATACGATATAGGCGTCGTGCCTCTGACCGTTCACCTGGGAGAAAAAAGCTGGAAGGACTTTTATGATATTGAACCCGATGAATACTGTTCGCTCTTAAGAAGGTCAACGGACTTTCCGACAACATCACAGCCATCCCCCCAGGATTTTATCAACGCCTTTGCTCCTTTTGCAGCACGGGGGGAGCCCGTGCTCTGCGTCAATATTTCATCCAGGCTGAGCGGCACCTACCAGTCTGCCCTTCTCGCCAAAGATCATTTCCCGGGCGCCCGCATAGAAGTGGTGGATTCCCTCCAGGGCTCTATGGGGCTTGGCTTGATCATCCTTTTATGCGCCAAAAAGGCCAATCAGAATACCTCCTTTGAAGGTGTGGCAGATTTTGCCAGGGAGCTCACCCGGAAGGTGGAAACCTATTTTTCCGTCGATTCCCTGGAGTATTTGCAGCGGGGAGGCCGGATAGGAAAGGCCCATGCCTTCCTGGGCACACTTATGAAGATAAAACCTCTTTTACACTTGGTGGAAGGGGAGGTCCAGCCTGTCGAGAAGATACGCACGACCGGGAGGTTGCTGAGCCGGTTTGTGGAACTCGTGGAAAAAGGAGCCGGTGAACATTCGCAGATCCTGCTGTCGGTAGCAGACTCAGGAAACAGCAAAGTCATGGCGGAACTTGTAGAGAGGTTTTTGAAAATTCCCGGCCTTTCCCTTGTTTACCGGGGCAAGATCGGCGGCGTAATCGCATCCCACGTCGGTCCGGGAGGTCTCGGCGTGTCGTTCCTGAAGGTATTTGATGAGTAGCCCATACTTTTTTTAATAAAACACTTTGCAGGGGGAGGGGAAATGGATTTAAAAACAATCAGATCTGTACTTATTGGTGTATTCTGCCTGATACTTTTATCTACAGGATCGGCATCCGGGGCGGGTTTTGCCCTCATCGAACAGGGCGTAAGCGGCCTGGGGAACTCCTTCGCGGGAGGTTCTGCCTCTGCGCAGGACGCTACAACGGTTTTCTTCAACCCTGCCGGCATGACGAAGATCCCGACGCAATCCGTTGCCGCAGCGAATCTTATAGTACCGAATTTTACATTCAGGAATGAAGGCTCAACCCACCGCACAGACCCTGCCCTACGCGGCAACAACGGTGGCGACGCCGGCGTCGCAAAGGTCACTCCGAACCTTTACTATGTTCAGAAGATCGACCGGCTTGCCGTCGGCATAGGCATCAATGCCCCTTTCGGCTTAGCCACCAAATATGACAACAGGTGGGTCGGCAGATACCACGCCATCGAATCGGACCTCAGCAATATCAATATCAACCCTTCCGTTGCTTACCGCGTCAACGAGAAGTTCAGTGTGGGCGGAGGGATAAATATCGGCTATGTCAAGGCGATACTGACCAACGCTGTTGACTTCGGGTCCTTCATAGGATCGGCACAGAACGCCGATGGTTTTGTCAAACTCAAAGGCGATGCATGGGGCGCCGGATGGAACGTCGGGCTCCTCTATGAGTTTACAAAAGATACGAGGGTCGGGGCGGCATATCGCTCGAAGGTCAGATACACCCTCGAGGGAAACGCAAAATTTTACAATGTCCCCGCTGCGCTGGCCGGTTTGCCGAACTTCAAGAACGACGATATCAACGCGCACCTGACCACCCCCGATTCATTGTCGGTGAGCTTCTTCCACAGTTTCAACCCAAAATGGTCGATCATGGGTGATGTTACCTGGACGAACTGGAGCACCTTCGACGAACTGCGTATCCGCTTTGATAACGGGCGCACCGATTCCGTTGTAACGACGGAATGGAGGGAGGTGTTCCGTTATTCGCTGGGCGCGACCTTCACCCCGAACAAGGCCTGGACCCTCCGTGCCGGTACTGCCTACGATCAGGCGCCTGTTCCCAGTGACCGGAGGAGAACGGCGAGGATCCCCGACGCGGACCGTTTATGGCTCTCCCTTGGCGCAGGGTATGGATTCACCGATGCGTTAACATTCAATGTCGCCTGCGCGCACCTCTTTATCAACGATACAAAGATCACCAAATCGACCGCTGACCCTGAGGATAACCGGAGAGGAGGGCTGCTGGGCACCTACAGCGGATCGGTAAACATCATAAGCGCAGAACTAAAGTGGGTTTTTTAGTCCGGCCCACAAAAGGCAGTGAATAGTCGATAGTGTACGGTTTAATTGCGAAGGAAGTTTCGAGCAAAATAGTGGATAGCATAAAGGCGGTGGATAGCATAAAGGCGGTCGATAGTCGATAGTGAATGGTGGATAGCAAGAAACAAAAGAAGCAATTCCTTTAAAGGAGTTTAGCTCTCCGCTCTTAGCTCTCCGCTCCGTTATCTCTTGATTAAAGCCTGAAAATGCTTATACTTTAGTAAGCATCTGAAAACGGAGGTTTTAATGAATCAGGCAAAGACATTCTTTCTAATGGTGGTTTTAACAATAATATTTGTCGCCATAGGAAGTCTGATAGGCGGGAGGTCCGGTGCGTATATAGCCTTTCTCGTCGCTGCTGTTATGAACTTTGTAAGCTACTGGTTTTGTGACAGGATCGTCCTCGCCATGTAC
>JAQTNJ010000012.1:0-3697 GCA_028713955.1 Syntrophorhabdaceae bacterium | reverse complement strand
TTATTGGAATCACAAAAAGGATTCATATATGAGATGACAGCCGGGGCGATACGGTGGAAGTCCTATTTTGACTGGGCCCTCTCTCTCTATACGAACAGGCCCATCGAGAACGACCTGCGATACCTGCTGTGGCTCAGTCTTTACCAGATATCCTTCATGAAGAAAGCCCCGTACCACGTGGTGAACGAGGTCGTAAGCTACATAAAAAAAGAGAAAGGGAAGTGGGTCGCAAACTTCGTCAATGCCCTTTTACGGCAATACCTGAGAGACAGAGATGCCCTTCAGGCCGGCGGCAACTCACGGCTTGCCACTGACAACCTGTCGATACAGTATTCCTTTCCCGGATGGATCATAGAAAGGTGGCATAAACGATTCGGCAGGTCAAAAACCATAGAGCTTCTTTCCACCCTCAATAAAACACCCGGCTTCACGCTCAGGGTAAACCTGAAGAAGATCTCTGTCGAGGAGGTGGTCAGGCAACTCGAAGCAGACGGCATCGAGATAAAGAGGGGCGTCTTTTCACCGGCTGCCCTGCATGTGGAGAAGCTGACACCGGTTTTAAAGCATAGCCTTTTTAAAAATAACATGGTCGCGGTCCAGGACGAGATGTCCCAACTTGCCGGTCTATCCCTTGCCCCGCAAACAGGGGATGCGATACTTGACGCCTGCGCCGGTTCAGGGACAAAGACCCATCATATACAGGATATTACGGCAGATGGGTTTGTGGTCTCCATGGATAACGGGATCAAAAGACTGAAGCTTGTCCGCAACAGAGGGAACCTTGTTCTCGGAGATGCGTTGCGCCCTCCCTTCAGGGAACAATTATTCGATATCATACTGGTCGACGCACCCTGTTCATCGCTCGGGATCATACGGAAGCACCCTGAGATCAAGTGGCACAAAAGGGCAAAGGATATCGGCTCCTTCGGTGATTCCCAGGTAAGGCTCCTCGGGGCCCTCTGGGATATCCTGAAAACAGGCGGCTGCATCGTGTACAGCGTCTGTTCCTTTGAACCGGAAGAAACGACAAATGTTATAGAGAGATTACGGAAGTCGGCAAAGTTTATCCTTGAAAATCCTCTCCCGTTTCTGTTTAATAAGGAATACTTTTTATCGCTCCCGCACGAGACAGGCATGGATGGGTTCTTTATTGCAAAACTCAGAAAATTATGAAGTGGATTAAAAACTTTCTCTACTTTCTTATACCCATATCAGCATTTATTCTGTCCACGTATCTCACCATCGATATAGTGCTCAAGGGGCAGGAGACGACCGTATGCCCCGACGTGAGAGGAAAAAAGGTCGAGGAAGCAAAAGAGATCGCCAGGGACAAAGGACTTGGCCTGATCGTCCTTCGTTATGAAAGAAGAAATGACGTCCCATACAACCATATCACTGTACAAAAACCGGATGCTAACATATCCATCAGGAAAGGGAGGGTGCTTTACGTCATTGTCTCCGAAGGCCCCCAGCTTGTTGAAATACCTACCCTTACGGGTCAACCCCTGGAGAAGGCAGCCGAGATACTCGGTGAAAAGCTTATCACTATCAAAAAAACCATATACATACCGCACGAAAGGACAGGAAGGATTATCGCCCAGGTACCAAAGGGAGGCAGCACCATTCTCGAACAGGGCGGGGTCGTCCTCATTGTGGGTAGTGAACAAAAGCCCTATTATATGTTGCCTGTAATAAGAAACAAAGACATAGACAACCTTCTGGAAGATATGGAAATGAAGAAGATCAGATATAAAATAGATTACGGGAGAAACGAACAGACTGCCGTAAAAACAAATATTAAAACATTGATACCGCCAAGGACTATCTTCAACAAAGACAATGAATTGATTATCAATATCAATCCCGGAGGACAAATATGGGTAGAATCTTCATAGCGCCTTCTATTTTATCATGTAACTTTCTTGCATTAGAGAAAGAGATAAAGGACGTGGAGCGGGCCGGCGCAGACCTGATACATATCGATGTCATGGATGGCCACTTTGTTCCCAACATCACTATCGGTCCCATGATCGTTGAAGCGGTAAAGAGGGTTGCCGTGAAACCGCTTGATGTTCACCTTATGATCGAAGACCCTGCAAAGTATGTGGAAGATTTTATCTCTGCGGGCGCCGACATCGTGACGGTTCACGCGGAAGCCGACCACCATCTCTTCAGGACAATCGATGTCATAAAATCAATGGGAAAAAAGGCGGGCGTCTCCCTGAACCCTTCAACCCCGCTTTCGAAACTGGACCACATCATCAGCGAGGTTGACATGGTGCTGATCATGAGCGTCAATCCCGGCTTTGGCGGACAGAAATATATCGTCGCCATGGATGAGAAGATAAAAAAGGCAAGACAGTTGATACAGAGATCAGGGCGAAAGATAGACCTTGAGGTCGATGGCGGCATAAAGGCGGAGAACGCAAAAAGGGTAGCTGACGCGGGCGCAAATATCCTCGTGCTCGGTACCGGCATCTTCCATACAAAGGATTACAAAAAGACCATACAGGAAGTGAGGAAGAGAGTGAGAGGGTGAGAGAGTGAGAGGATGGGAAGATGAGAGGATGGGAAGATGAGAAGATGGTCGCTCGATACTCGATGATCGATTATCGATAATCGATGCTGATGGCTGTGTGCTGACAGCTGATAGCCGGTGTTAATATCATGCTTCTGCAAAAACAAAAGACCTACAAAAACGTTTATGACGGGGCGTGTGAAAGGCTTCTCGGCTCCGACATTGAACAACAACTCAAAAACGCGGCCCTGCAATACGAAACCGGCATCGGCACATTCACAATCGCCATACCATTCTTTGATGAAACCATCTCCCTCACATTGCCGGAGGTAACCTTCAAGAGCGCAAAGGGAAGTAACATAACCCTGGTAACAAGGATCATCCTTTTACATTATATCAATACCGCGAACGGCAATCCGCCTAAAAACGACATCGCGGCATACGAGGATATACCCGGCTGCAGGCATTACCAGCCTGTTTTTGAAAAAAGGGTCACTAAACCTATGCAGTCTGCATTCGGTCACGACAAATACACATTTCTTGAGGCAGGCGTTGCCCTCGGGGGGAAAAAGGAGGAATACGGGGACGCATCGATCACTCTTTATGCCCTTCCGAGAGTACCGATAACCTTCATCCTCTGGGAAGGCAACGAAGAATTTCCACCCCTTGTCAGGGCACTCTTCGATCCTTCGATCACCGGTTATCTTCCCCTTGAAGATATTGTGGTGATATCAAAGCTTGCCGCAGCGAGGATCCTGAAAACGGCGAGGAAACAACATATAGAGGAAGACTACGGCTTATAGCGGAACACCCGTAATTCGTAAATCGTAATTCGTAATTGGATGAACCCGGTGAAAGGCAAATGAGGTCGCTTCGCTCCTCGCACCTTGTGCTTTTCCAATTACGTCTCACGAATTACGAATTACGGGCCTTTGCTATCAGCTACGGTCTTAATATTATTTTCCCTTTCGGTTCCGATAAGAATTTCCCTATGACCCGGAAATCTACCTCCATGCTTGTTGCATTCTTTTCAAATGCCGGCAGATCTTCCGGCGCCACGGCGAAAAGCAGGCCTCCCGACGTCTGGGGATCAAAGATAATATCGTAGAAGAAGTCCTCCACCTCGCTTATGACATGCTCTTTATAAAAATCCCTGTTCCTGTACAGACCGCCGGGTAC
>JAQTNJ010000011.1 GCA_028713955.1 Syntrophorhabdaceae bacterium | reverse complement strand
GGCCTACCGCCATCATGGTTACTATTTTTTAGTTGGAGTGTAGAAAATGAATTACGTTCATTTTTATGCGTATTGTGCATCAGAACAATTGGATTTTTTGATGGTCCTGCAAGCTGGTGCTATTAAAAAACATATTGACAGGCAAACACACTTCATATAAAATGAACATATGTTCATGTGAACAATTGTTCAGTTACCGGCAGGAGGTCCGTAACCTTGATCGATGTATCTTTGAATAATTCACGAAACTATGGTATAAAAGGGCAAAAATGAAGATCGTGCTCGCTGTTTTTGTCATTCTCGCCTTTGTATCAGGTACGGCATTATCCATCACCCTCGATGAAGCGTTAAAGCGAGCCGTAGACGGCTCGTATCTTTTAAAAGAACAGAAAGAGATCGTTGAAAGCTACCGGTTTTCTTACATCTCCACAATTGACCCCTATCTGCCGAGGGTGGATATCCAGAGCTCATACATACGGTCTCTCAATTCAAGGGATTCTGTGAGCAGTTATTCGAGCTTCAGCTCCGCATCGGATGTGGGGTCTTCGCTGGATGCTTACACGTTTGCCGGAAGTATTTCCTACAGGATATTTGACGGCGGCGAAAGGTACGCAAAACGGAAAGGGTCATACTCCCTTCTCGAACGTGAGAAAGAGAGATATAAAGGCATACGCCAGGATGTCATCTACAGCATAAAAAACGCTTTTTACACGGCCCTTGGCAGCGGGCTGATCGTCGGGAAAAGGCGGGAGGCCTTTAACAGCGCAGAGAGGATTTATAAGCTCACATTTGCAAGGTACCAGGAAGGGATAACCAGGAAAAGCGATGTCCTCCAGGCAGAGGTGAGGATGACTACGGCCAAGATAGATGTGCAGAGGGCGGAAAGGGAATACGAAAAGGCCCTCGAAGATTTGAAGTCACTCATATTCATGAAAACCGAAGAGACCGTCGATGCCGATGGGCCTCTTGAAGAGCCGGGTTACAGGGCCGATTACGCAAGCCTTGCCGAGCGCGCCATTCGCTTGAAGCCCGAGATAATGACCCAGGAAAAGGAGATAGAGCGGTTGAATATGGCCTATGCAGAAAAAAGGAGCGCCTGGTTTCCCAAAATTGACGCGGAACTTCAACAGACCAGGCAGGACAAAAGGTTTTTTCCTGAAGGAAGAAGTGACTCCTTCATGATTAATTTCACATTCCCGCTTTTTGACGGCGTCGGAAGATATTACAATATGAAGGGAGCCCTGAGCGATGTGGGTGCTGCAAAACAGCGGCTTGAAGAAACAAAGCGTACTGTCAGGCTCGACATCATAAAGGCAATCAAGGACTATGAGCTTACCCTGGCAAATGTCAGTTTGTATAAAGAACTGGTAAGGGAAGCGACCACGACATTTAACCAGTTGCTTGGTGAATACAGGGTCGGCAAGGGCGATATCCTGAGCCTTCTTCAGAGCGAGAAAGACCTTGCGTCCGCAAAGGAAAATGAAGTCGACGCGCTTTACAGGGCCAACGTTGCCCTGTCCTATCTTGAGAAGGTGGCATACATCTATGATGAATAAAAGAAAAAAATACATCACTGCCGCGATTGCGGCGATAGTCATTGCAGGGCTGGTTATATTCTTTGTTGCACGCGGGAAAGGTAAGCCCTCAAAAGACGGGGAATCGTTTACAGTAAAACGGGGAAGCGTAACCTACTTCACTGAACAGACCGGTATTATTAAGGCCCAGGTGGGAGCCATCGTTAAGGTAGGCACCAGGGCTACCGGCGTGCTTACCCGGTTGAAATACCAGGTCGGTGACTATGTAAAAAAGGGGGAATTGATAGCCACTATCGATGACCGCGAACTCCTTGCCAACAAAAGAAACCTTGAGGCCCAGATAGAGGAGCAAAAAAAGGATCTGGAGGTTAAAAACGCCCAGTATCTTTATAACAAAAACGATTTCGAACGGGAAGAGAGACTTCTTGAAAAGGAATTCACGACAAAGGATGCTGTGGATAAGGCAAAAAAGGAACTGGATGTAGCCGTTGCGCAGGTGGCGCTCGGAAAAGCAAAGGTGAAAGGGGCTGTAGAAAAACTGAAGGCCCTTGAGGTCTCTCTGAGTTATACAAAGATATATACCCCTATATCAGGCTATGTATCAACGGTTTCCACACAGGAAGGGGAAACGGTGGTATCCGGTCTTTCTGCGGCGATTCTTATTACAATTATCGACCCCAGCAAGCTTGAAATGTGGATATATGTCGATGAAACGGATATAGGAAGGACCAAGCCCGGCGTAAAGGTTGAGTACTGGGTGGATACATACCGCGACAAGAGGTTCTCGGGGAAGGTTGACATGATCTATCCACAGCCTGAAATAAAGGACAATATCGTGTATTACCTTGCCATTGTGAAGATAGACCCGAAAGATGCGGCACTTCTCAGACCGGAGATGACAACCCATGTGAGGATCATCGTTGAAGAAAAGACAAACGTGCTTATTGTGCCGAATAATGCTGTCAGGTTCGAGGAAGGCAAAAACGTGGTGTATATCAATAGGGGCAAAGATAAGGCGGAACGCAGGGCAGTGACCCCCGGCATAAGGGATGATAATTTTACAGAAATTGTTTCAGGCCTTGCTGAGGGAGAGCAAATTGTTATACCTTCTATAAAAAAGGCCCAGACAAACAGCACACCTGGCGTAAAGAAGTGATTAGCCTTAAACATATCAAAAAGAGTTATTTCATAGGAGAACGCGAGCTGCCCATCCTCAAGGGTATAGACCTTGAGATCGGGCAGGGTGAGTTTGTTATTCTTATGGGTGTTTCAGGGTCGGGTAAAACCACCCTTATGAATATTGTGGGTTTGCTTGATAAACAAACAGAGGGTGAATATGAGTTTATGGGCACGAGCATCAACGGTATCGATGATGAGGCTCTTGCTGGATTCAGGAATATGCATATAGGTTTTGTCTTCCAGCAGTTTTTTTTGCTTCCTTATCTTAATGCGATCGAGAATGTCCTCATCCCGATCGTATATTCAAAAAAACAGATAAAACATCCCCGTGAAAAGGCCAGGCAGCTTCTGGGAAAATTCAGTCTTGCTGAGAGGATACACAACAAGCCTTCGCAACTGTCAGGCGGAGAGCAGCAGCGGGTTGCCATAGCCAGGGCGCTTATTAACGATCCCGATCTTATCCTTGCCGATGAACCTACCGGTGCTCTGGATTCTAAAACCGGCAATGAGATTATGGAGCTGTTTTGCATGCTCAACGAAGAAGGAAGGACCGTTATCGTTGTTACCCATGACCCGAAGCTTGCCTCTTTCGGCAAGAGGCTGATAAGGATTGAGGATGGGGCTATCTCTCAAGATACTGCAACTTAGAGAATTTCTCGAAGAAATCCTTAAGATACTCTATTATTACCGGGGGAGGGTGATATTTTCTTTTTCCGGTGTTGCATTGGGCATACTTTCCATCTGCATCATTATTACCACGATTGACGGGGCCAACAAGAAAGCACATGATATTTTTGAAGTGCTCGGTCCGGACTCCATCATGGTTTTTGGCGGCGGGGAGAGGCAGCGGGCAGCAAGGGTGAGAATCAATAGTTTAACCTTCCGGGATGCAGATTCGCTTTACAGGATAGAAGGGATCTATGATCTGATGAAGGTTTATCAGGTAAGGAATGTCATGATGAAGTATAAAGGGGAAAAATGGCAAACCCAGGTAGTAGGTTCTACCACGAACTACTTTGAATCCTTTTCATGGGGTTTTCAGGCGGGCACGCCATTTGTAACCTATGACTATGACAATGCAGAGGCAGTGTGTATTATCGGTGCAAAGGTGTATGACGAACTGTTCAAGGGTGAAGATGCGATTGGGAAGACAATACTTGTAGGCAAACTTCCGACAAAGGTTATAGGAGTGCTTCAAGAAAAAGGGGGCGCCGTGGGTGGCCCCAATATTGACGACAGGGTAGTCATGCCCTTGACAACAGTAATGAGCAGGATTGCCAATGAAAAACGATATCTGGGCATGATGAGGCTCAAGACTGACAGGGATATCGACAAGACCGTTGAAGACATGAGAACGGTACTGAGAAGCAATCATGGTCTTCGAGGGACAGCAGAGGACGATTTTACAATAAGGAGCTCTAAAGACATAATGAAATTTGTTACGGTGATCTCGGGTCAGCTTTTCCTTTTCCTGGGTATAGCAGCAATAGTGGCGCTTGTTGTAAGCGGTTTTGTCCTTGCAAACCTCTTTTATCTGACCATACAGGAACGACGCAAAGATATCGGCATCAGAAGGGCTTACGGGGCGACAAGAAGGGGAATTCTGTTTTCTTTTCTCTTTGAATCGATAATTATAACGTTCATCGGTGGAATAGCAGGCATCCTGTTGAGCGTGGCACTTGGCGGGACCTTTGAAAAGCTCTTTGATATTCCCATGTTATTTTCCTATAAGGTTGTTGTCTTTGCCCTTCTCTTCAGCTTTCTTACCGGTTTGCTTTCCGGTCTCAAGCCGGCGTTACGTGCGAGCAGGATTGAACCGATAGAGGCAATAAGGGGATGATATACTCATTCAGACTTTATCTCAGGATAGCCTTTCAAAATCTTGTTATACATAAGGCCAGGATGGGGCTTGCACTGCTTGGCATCCTTTTTGCGGTTATGAGCCTTGTTGCCTTCGGCAATATTAGTGATGGTTTGAAAAAACAGATTGAAAATGAAATCGATAAATTCGGGAAAGATTTGATTGTTCTGCGGACAGGGATTGTACATGTGGGTGGTAGAGGCACGCACCAGTTCGGCGAATCGAAGACCCTGAAACTTGAAGATGTAAATAGAATCAAAGACTCACTTTCAGATGTTGTAGAGGCTGTGCCGTTTTTTGACATTTCGTATCCTGCCGGTTACGAAGACAAAAAGATTACGGTGAGCATCACGGGGGCCACCGATACAATATTCAAAATAAGGAACTTGGAACTTGTGATGGGCAGGTATTTTACAAACGCTGAAAATCTTAATGCAGAAAAAAAGGCTGTTGTTGGATATAAAGTATTTGATAATTTTTTTCAATCAGGCAACCCGATAGGCAAATATATCCTTATATCCAGGGTGCCCACGCAGATTATAGGCGTTATGGATGAAAAAGGGACAGATCTGACTGGACAGGATCAGGATTTGCAGGTCTATATGCCTTTAAACACATTGATGAGACGTTACAGCAATGTCGACTATATAAAAGGCGCTTATCTTAAGGTGAAGGCCGGTGTTGACCTCCCGCAGATGAAACAGAAACTGAGGACATTCATACGGAAAATACATAATATGAAACCGGAGCAAAAGGACGATTTTTCGATTTTCACCATGGATGATGTTGTCAAAACGCAGGAACAGGGCATCCGCCTTGTATCGGTTCTGACAATAATAGCCTCGACTGTTTCTTTTTTAATAGGAGGACTCGGCATATTTGCCATTATGCTCCTTTCCATATCCGAGAGAAAGCTAGAGATAGGGATAAGAAGGGTTGTGGGTTCCAAAAAAAGGGATATAATATTTCAGTTCCTCACGGAGTCGGTTATTGTAGCGCTGGTCGGAGGAGCTTTGGGTGTGGCTGTGGGGTTTATCATCACCATGATTGTCAGTTATTTCAGTAAACTTCCCTTTGCTTTGTATCTGGGGAATATCCTGCTTTCCCTCATCATCAGTATAGCGGTGGGCATTCTGGCAGGTATCTACCCTGCCATCCAGGGTACGAAATATGAGCCAGTCAGTGTGCTGTACGGGTAGATACGATAATCGAACATTATTAATTACCAATCAAAGAATATCCAATAATCAACGGGTATAGCCCCAGTCCTCCCCGCTTATAAAAACCGCTTGACAAAATTTCTAATACCGTATAATAATTGTTTACCGACCGGTAGATATAATAAAGTCTAGCAAAAGGTGAATAAACTGGCAACATGGAACCGCGCTCAAGACGTGAGCAAGAAAGATTGCTGGCCAGTTAAATCATGACACAACAGGAGGGTTATGGTGAAAAAAGATAGTAATATACCTCAAGACCTAAGGATGTTCCTAAACATCCTTGAAGAAAAAGGTCATCTGGCTCGCGTTGAGGGGGCCGACTGGAACCTGGAAATAGGCGCCCTAAACGAGATCATGGCTGAAAGAAAAGGGCCCGCCCTGTTGTTTGATAAGATCAAGGATTACCCTCAGGGTTATCGCATTGCAACAAACGTTCTTTACAGGGACACCTTCCAGAAAATAGCCTTCGGTATGCCGGAGGAGCTGGGTAATATTGAAGCAATAAGATACTGGATGGACAAGCTGAAAAGGTTTGTTCCCGTACCTCCCAGGGTTGTCGACAGCGGCCCAATCCTGGAAAATATCCTGGAAGGTAAGGACATAGATGTATTGAGATTTCCTGCACCAAAATGGCATGAACTCGATGGGGGAAGATATATCGGAACGGGGGTTACAACCATCACGAGGGATCTCAATGAAGGGTGGGTCAATGTCGGAACCTACCGCGTCATGATCCATGACAAGGAAACGGTTTCGTTTTATACTTCACCAGGGAAGCATGCCTTAATAATGAGAGAAAAATATTGGGCCCAGGGGATGGATTGCCCGGTAGTTATGTGCTTTGGCCAGCAACCATTAATCTTTGGCTGTGCAACATTGGGTTTGCCATGGGGTGTTCCGGAACTGGATTTTGTTGGTTATATGCAGAATAAGCCTGTAGATGTTATTATCGGTAAAGAAACCGGGTTACCAATACCCGCGAATGCGGAAATTGTCATTGAGGGTTTTTCTCCCCCGCCGGATAAGGATGGCAGGCCGGAAGGTCCCTTCGGAGAATGGACAGGATATTATGCGTCGGGGAAAAGGAATGAACCTGTAGTCCACATCAAAAGGATCTATTTTAGAAATGATCCCATAATCCTGGGGCAGCCTGCCGTCATATCGTCAATAAACGTGTATCCTGTCCCTCTCCATAATGCCATCAAGTTGTGGACCGACATTGAAAAACTTGGCTTACAGGGGATAAAAGGTATATATGTGCACGGCCCGGGGAACAGGATAATATGCGTGATCTCACTGCAGCAGAAGTTCCTGGGGCATGCGAGACAGGTCGCCACCGCAGTGGGGGCCCTCCTCGTGGAGGGTGCATGTACCGGAAGGTATATTATTACCGTAGATGACGATGTCGATCCTTCTAACCTGGATGAGGTATTATGGGCGGTATGTACAAGGTCGGACCCTGAGACGGCGATTCATATTATGCCTGGTTTTCTTTCGAGCCCCCTGGACCCGATACTTCCTCCCGAAAAGAGGGAAAGCGGGGATTATACTACAGCAAAGGTATTCATCAACGCGTGCAGACCATATCATTGGAAGAATAGTTTCCCGCCAATAAGTATATCTTCTCCTGAAATAAAAGAAAGGGTAATGACGAAGTTTAAGGGTATATTTTAGAGATGAAAAAGAGTCACCTGAGTAGCCGGTGTATGACACCGGAAAAACAAAAAAAGGAGGGTATTATGAAACGGAAAAGTATGTTTATGACTGGGCACACAAGAATGTTTGGTTTGTTGTTTGTTTCAGTGATCCTGTCGGTAGTCCTATTGTTTCCTTGTATGACACAGGCGCAAGGCAAATCTCCGGCACAGCCTTCAAAGGTAAAGGCCCCGGATATTATCAAGCTGGCAACCTATGACATCGGTGCTACCGGGTATGTAATGTACGGTTTTCTGGGAGAAGCCATTGGCGAGAAATTTAAAACGAAGTTGAGAGCCATGCCTATCGGTACTGATATAGCCAGGATAATCCCCGTGAAGAATAAACAGGTAGAGTTTTGCGGCCAGGGTGGGGACGTCTACTTTGCGGCAGAGGGATTAGACAGATATGCCGACAAAAAATGGGGCCCCCAACCTCTCAGAGTAGTCTGGTTAGCACGGCAGCCAGGTCATGTGGGGATAGTGAGAGGAGATTCGGGAATAAAGAAATGTGCCGATCTGAAGGGAAAGAGGGTCCCCTGGATCCCGGGCTCGGTGTTCAACACGTTTCACGAAGGTTTGCTGGCGTTCGGCAACCTCACCTGGAACGATGTGCAAAAGGTTCAGGTATCAGGGTTTGGCGCGATGCTGAAAGCCCTTGTTGATGGTAAGATTGATGTAGCGATGGCTGCCATCACCGTGCCGCCGGCCTACGAGCTCCAGGCAAGCCCTCACGGCGTTGGGTTTATAGAGCTTCCCGTTGCCGACAAAGCGGGTTGGGCAAGGCTGAATAAAATTCTCCCGGCCCTTTCCCCCTATAAGGCAAAGTTTGGTCCCGGTGTCTCAGACGCAAAACCTGTTGAATGTTCGAGCTATCCTTACCCGGCTACAGTTGCCTACGATTTTCTGGATGATGACATGGCGTACTTCATGACGAAGGCAATAAACGAGTCTTATCCTATTATGGCAAAAAAATCGGATCTGATGAAACGTTTTTGGAGCCAGGAAGAATGTCTTGCCCTTTACGAAAATAGCAAAGGATATATATTCCATCCAGGTTCCGTACGGTACCTGAAGGAGATCGGAGTTTGGAAGTCAAAGTGGGACCAGGTCCAGGAGAAAAGGCTCGCACGGCAGAAAGGCCTGAAAGATTTGTGGAATAGAACTATAGCTGAAGCCCAGACTAAAGGGATAAAGGATGAAGACTTCCCCCAATTCTGGACAAAGAAACATAATGAGCTCTTTGGAATTCTGGCCGATTAAAGCAGGCTCTGGTATTGCGGTTATCTTAAACGGATGGTATGTGCCTTTGGCAGAGGTCTACCTGAATTCAAGGCATGTTATATGTTTAAAAAAGTGAGGTAGTGGATATGGATCTCAGAAAATGGATTATTGTTGTGCTGTCTGCCTTTGGTATATTCCTGGCAATCGACCAGGTGTTCTATCTCTCCCTTCTTGGTAATCTCGATCTTGAGAATTCTTACAGTTACCTGCTCATGGCTCTTTTCCTCTCAAGCGTGTTTCTGACATTCAGATTAAACGGACAGGGGAAGTATAAGACGATCTCTGTATGGCTTGATGGAGTGTTGTTTCTCGCGAGCCTTCTTATCAGTCTGTATATGGCCGTGGAAGGTTACGATATACTTATGAAAGGCTGGAGCGCCGTCGCCCCCATGCACATGATTGTCCTCAGCACTATACTCTGGTTCCTGGTATTGGAGGCAACGCGGCGCACCGGCGGACTTGCCCTGTCCATTGTTGTGGCTTGTTTTTCATTTTATCCACTATGGGCCGAACTTATGCCCGGACTGTTGAAAGGGGCCGGTCTCGACTTTCAGGCGACAGTTGCTTATCATATTATGAGTCCTGATAGTGCCCTGGGTATACCGCTCAAAACGGTGGGCAATATCCTCATAGGGTATCTTATCTTCGGTGTTGCTCTGGGCGTTACCGGTGCAGGTGATTTCTTCTTGAAGCTGGCCACGAGTCTTTTTGGCCATGCGCGAGGAGGTGTGGCGAAGGTGGCCGTCATAGCCAGCGCTCTTTTTGGTTCAGTGAACGGCAGCGCGGTGGCAAACGTGATGACCATCGGTTCTATAACGATCCCTCTAATGAAGAGAGTAGGTTATCCTGCCCATTTTGCCGCTGCTGTTGAGGCATGCGCATCGAATGGCGGGCAGCTTATGCCCCCTGTGATGGGTGCAGTAGCCTTCGTCATGGCATCTTTCTTGAACATTCCATACCTTCACGTGGTACTTGCTGCCATAGTGCCCTCTCTTCTTTATTATTTTGGACTTCTTGTCCAGGTAGATGGCAGGGCTGTGTCACTGGGGTTAAGCGGGTTGCCCAAATCTGAGCTTCCCTCATTCAGAGAAACCATAAAGGAAGGCTGGTTTTACCTCTTTTCCCTGATAATTCTTTTAACGTTCTTGTTTTATAGGATGGAGACGCAGGCACCCTTTTACGCATCGGTCTTTCTTCTTCTCATAACCAACCTGAAGAAAAATACAAGGCTGAGCCCTAAGAAGGCTCAGGAATTTTTTTATGGTTTTGCTCAGACGATGATCCAGCTTGTAGCAATTCTCTGTGCTGTGGGGATGGTCATAGGGTCACTCGCGATCACAGGGGTTGCCCATGCTTTCCCGAGTGAGATCTTGCACCTTGCGGGCAAGAACCTGCCATTTATGATATTTCTCACGGCAATGGCGAGCTTTATCCTGGGAATGGGCATGAGTGCAATAGCCGTATATATCTTTACGGCCGTGATACTGGCCCCGGCTCTTGTGGAGTTGGGGCTCAATGTGATGGCAGTGCATATGTTTCTCCTCTATTGCGGCATACTGTCATTTATCACCCCACCCGTATGCATTGCGGTATATCCTGCGGCAGCCTTCGCCGGAGCCAGCGTGATGAAGACCGGGTGGACGGCTGTGCGCCTGGGTGCAGTTTTATTCATAATTCCTTTCTTTTTTATTATAGAACCGGCCCTCGTGTTGCAGGGGTCTATCTCTAAAATAATCTATTCATGCGGTACAGCCTTCTTTGGAGTGTGGCTATTGGCATCTTCCCTGGAAGGATATCTCGCCTGGGTTGGTCGTTTTGGTGCTCGCAAAGGTGATAACAAATTCGAATGGTTCTTCAATAATTTATTAAGATGCGGACTGTTTATATCTGGCTTCTTGTTTATGATTCCGGGAATCTTGACTGATATTGCCGGATTAATGGTTGCAGCGTGTGTAATACCTTTACAATACAAACTCAATAGAAGAAGTATAGATGTTAAATAATAATTTTGGTAAAAAAGGGGAAATGTAATGAACCCAACACGATTTACACAGAATATGATTGATGAGTATGTAAGGATGGGATACTGGGATTATAGCCTGATATCCGACTACTGGGATAGAAATGCCTCATCCCGCCCTGATGTCGTAGCTCTTGTTGAAGAAGATTCGAAAATCACATGGGCTGAATCAAAAAAACAGATAGACAATATGGCTGCTTCCTTGATTGAGCTTGGTATTGAGAGGGATGAGAGGATCGCCATACAATTACATAATTGTATTGATCTTTTTACTTTCCGTCTCGCCTGTGAAAAGGCTGGTATAGTAGCGGTTACCCTGCTTCCTAATTTCCGGGAGGCAGAAGTTTCTGCTATTCTCAAATATACAGAGGCCGCAGGGATGGTGATCCCTCACGAATTCAGGCAGTTTAACTATATGAACATGATGAAAAAGCTAAATACTGATTTGCCCGCACTCAGGCATGTTTTTGTTATAGGTGATGATGTGCCTGAAGGGGCTATTTCAGTGAAAGAGATGGCGTCTCAAAAAAGAGAATATCCTTCAGATAATTTCCAGAAAACCCGTTTTAGTCCCTTCGAAACCTTTCAAATAGCAACAACGACGGGCACAACAGGAATGCCGAAATGTGTTGAATTGGTTTCTGCTGTTCGTCAATGCACGGGAAAGGTAATAAAGAATAGATTAAAAATTACCGAGAAGGATGTTGTTGGAGCATTTGCACCTGCGATAGCGGGAGGATGTTATAATGAGGTCTACAGGGCATCCCCGATGGCCGGTGCAAAAATCGTTCTTGCAAAATACTTTACCCCTGAAGAGATACTTACACTCATTGAAAAAGAAAAGGTGACTGTGATTGCAACAGTACCGGCGATCCTTATTAGAATCCTTGAACTACCTGATTTTGAAAAATACGACGTTAGTTCTATTCGAATTGTGAAATATGGTGGTTCTGCACTCCCGTATGATCAGGGGCTCAAGGTTTGGGAGAAGTTTAAAAAGCCAGGCTTGCCCGCATACGGCACACTTGATGCTGGGACAACGAGCTCATCATTTGCGGATGACACAAAAGAAAACCTCCTCACCACGGTGGGCGTGCCATTGGACGGTAATATATGCAAGCTTATTGATGAGGGGGGTCAGGAAGTTCCTAAGGGCGAGATAGGCGAGGTTGTTGTGAATGGACCACACTGTGAGCCAGGATATTACAGAGATTCAGAGGCAACCCAGAATGCATGGTCAGATGGGTGGTTTCATACCGGTGACCTTGGTAATTTTGATAATGAGGGCAGGTTGACCATCAGGGGTAGACGTAAGGATATGATCATCCGGGGTGGTCAGAACATTTATCCTCTTGAAATTGAGAGTATCCTTCTTCAGCATTCGAAAATACTAAAGGCTGCTGTTATCGGGATACCTGACCCTAAAATGGGGGAAAAGGTATGTGGCTGTTTGGTGCTTAAAGAAGGGGAAACATTGGATCTTGCGGAAATCTCACTTTTTTTCAGAGAAAGAGGTGTAGCGGCATTTAAGATACCGGAAAGAATTGAATTGTTAGATGACCTCCCTCTTGCTGGCAGTATAAAGATAGATAAAAAACAGCTAAGGCAGGGTATTGAGAATAAGCTCAGGCAAGAAGGAATATAGAGTGTCCTTAGTTCCCAATCCTATTTTGGTAACGGCAGAGCAGCTTATGTCTTTTTGGGAAGATTTATGCCATTGAGTATACTATCTTTTGTTCTCGCATCTCCTTTCTTATCATCCCTTTTGCCTCAAGATATTTTAAATGAGCGATCGCCTCTCCGGTAGCAAAAAATTTCTGCATAGCAGGAAAAGAATTCCAGGAGTCACAATCAATATTCCATGTCATCTGTGATGCCACCTGATAGGCATTTTTACTACCTTCTTCCAGTATGGAGATGACCTCGTCACCTCTCTGCTGATGATGATCTTTCAATTCCCTGATCCTCTCTTACCGGTATCCTGTATTATACAGAACCTCTATTCTCAAGGTGTACTAATTTTGGGGGACAGGTCACTTGGCCGCGGTTCCATGTTGCCAGTTTATTCACCTTTTGCTACACTTTATTATATTTACCAGTCAGTGTACTGTACGGGTAATTCCTGGAGTACGAATCATAAATCCGGACGAATATTATGCCTCTTTATCTTCTCGTAAAGGGTTGACCTTGGCATGGAGAGAAGGATTGCCGCCTTTCTCTTGTTTCCGTTTGTCTGCCTCAGGGCAGACGTGATGAGATTTCTCTCCGCCTCTGTTATTTCCTGTTTTATGCTGTGCGTGTTTTCAGGCACCTCAGTATGGTGCGGTTTTTGCGCGTGTACCGGAATATCAGAAGGCAGGTGTTCAGCTCTGATCTCTTTGTCGTTTGATGCCTTAATGATGGTTTGGTCTAATACGTTTATTAATTCTCTCACATTGCCCGGCCAGTAATAATTATAAAGAATATCCATTGCCTTGTCAGATATGGTCTTAGGTTGCATTTTGAATGATTGGGAAATTTTTTTAATAAAGTAATCAATATAAATGGGTATATCTTCCCTTCTGTCTCTCAAAGGAGGAATGTAAATAATAGCCTTTGCGACCCTGTAATAGAGGTCCTGTCGAAACTTTCCTTCATTTAAGAGGTTTTTCAAATCTATATTCGTGGCTGACACAACCCTGAAATTTATTGTTTTTGCTTTCGTACTTCCTAATCTTTTTATCTCTCTTTCTTCCAGGACTCGAAGAAGTTTTGCCTGAATTGATAGTGGTAGTGTAGAGATTTCATCCAAAAATGCTGTTCCGTTATTTGCCGTTTCAAAATAGCCTTCCTTTCCGAAAGGCAGTGCTCCGGTGAATGCCCCTTTTTCGTACCCAAAAAGTTCTGACTCTGCAAGTTCAAATGGAATAGCGGGGCAGTTTATTTTTACAAATGGTTTATTCAAGCCAGAGGCACTATGAATGCTATGGGCAAACAACTCTTTACCCGTTCCGCTCTCCCCCAAAATCATGACATCGATATTAAGGTTGGAAATATTTTTTGCAGTTTCAATAGCTTCTTTTATTGTTTTGCTTTCCCCAAGTATGTTGTCAAAGGTATAAACTGAGCTATGTTCTTTTTGTTCTTTCTGTTTGAAATGCTGTACCTCTTTTTTAAGTACCTGTATTTCATTGTTTATGTTTTCAACATCTACAAGATTTTGGAATATTATCTTACCAAGACCCCCAACGATTTCCCCTCTTATCTTTAAAGGATATACAGCGCCTATTCTTTTGACCCCCCTCACTTCAAATATCCTTCCAACAATTGGTTTGCCTGTCTTTAATACAGACGGGAGCGCTGAGTCGGGTATGAGCTTTGAAACATCCATCCCCTTAGCTTCTCCCGGCTCCAGGCCAAGGAATCTTTCCGATGCTTTTTCCATATATTGGACGCATCCATTTTTATCGATGATTAACGTACTTTCATATGGGTTACGTAAGAAGAATCGTATAGCGCATCCAATAACAGGATTAAACTCATATCCGGTTGTTAAATCACTAAAAATATCTGATACTAAATCATGTGAAAACATAATAAAACCCTCCAATTTTAGGACATGTCCATTTTATGTACAAAAAAATCATACACTATTTTAATTAATCAAGCAAATTTTAAGCATTTTGCCCTAAAATTCGCTTAAAACCGAATGGCACAAAATTTGCCTGTAGTCTATAATAATACATAAACCAATTTAAGGGGGTTATTATGAAAAAGGTGAGTTGTACTTTTATCAACGTGTGTTTAATTTTTGTGATTGGTTTCCTCTTCTTAGGGGCTGCACCAGAAAAACCAAAACCTGATAAAGACTGGCCGAAGACGTATGCGATAGGATCGGGAACAGGGTCTGTGTATTACGCTATCGCAGGCGGGATAGGTGCGATCTCCGAGAAATATCTGGGAATTGCGGGTATACCCTCAAAGACATCCGGGGCCGAAGAAACAGCACGGCTACTCCACAGGAACGAAATACAATTTGGTTTTATAACCCCTGATGTGGGCTCCGACTGTGTCCGGGGGATAGGTAATTTCAAGAAAACAGGCCGGTTAAACGTGAGGGTTATACTGCAGGATTTCCCCTTGGGGTACACCATTACCACGCTGGAAGGCAAGGGCATAAATTCTCCTTCGGATTTAAAGGGCAAGGCAGGTCATATAGGTGGTCGCGCTTCTCCTATCTGCCGGACTTTTTTTAAAGAAACCCTGCAAGCATACGGCATGAAGGCTGAAGATCTTAAGGCTTCTTTGCCACATGATACCGTTACTGAAGCGATAGAGGCGCTGATCGTCGGCAAAGTTGATTTCTTCATCGATCCCACACCCCATCCCTCCGCTAAGTGGGCAGAGCTTGCAGCGACGCATCCGATGAAAATTGTCAATGTAGATGATGAACATATGAAAAAGATGGTGAAAAACGTACCCTACATGTTTCCGATGAAGATACCGGGCGGGACATATAAAACCATGCCGAAGGACGTCACCGTTTCGGCATTCTCCTCCATCGTTTGCGGGAACGGAGATCTTCCCGACAGATTTGTCTATGAACTAACAAAGGCTGTCTGGACTCATTTCGATGAATTTAAGACCTACCATTCGGGGGCAAAATATTTCAGCACCGAGTCCGTGAAGAGGATAAACTACATGCCTTATCACCCAGGAGCAATAAAGTACTATAAGGAGATAGGGGTCTGGACAAAGGAACTGGATGAACGCCAAAACAAGCTTCTCGCTGAGATTGGAGCTAAAAGATAAACGCTGATGAATATGTTGCGTGTAGTATAAACAGCAATAAAAAGGGTGGGATAGGGGAATGATGAACAAAAAAGCGTTTATCACATTAATTTCCATTGTTATAAGCATATCCGCAGCATTATACATGACAAATGTTTTCGAAACATTCGGGCTGCACATATCGGCAGTTAGTTATTTCAGCTTTATTCTTGGGCTGGTGTTAACCATGGTTTTCATGACGTACCCTATAAAAAAAGGAATGTCAGAGGATAAAACTTGTTGGCATGACCTTCTGTTTATTATCTTGAGCCTGGTGAGTACATTCTATATTGTATTTTTTCCTGAGCTGAGGGAAGAGGCGCTCACGAGCGGCATTTCGACCAATATTGAGATTGTAATGTGTTTTATGCTCGTGATAGCCATTTTAGAAGCTACGAGAAGAATGGTTAATACCACTATGGCAATTATCGCTGCCTTTTTCGTCGCACATCTTCTGGTTGGATCTTACCTTCCGGGTCCGTTGGCAACTTTTTCTTTCAGTCTCCAAAGAATTACCACTCTATTTTATTTCAGCCCTAACGGAATATTTGGATTACCCGTTTCAGTTGCATTTACCATAGTTGTTGCATTTATGTTCTTCGGAGCAATTCTTAAAAGTTCCGGTGCGGCAAGCTTTATAACAGACTTTGCCTTTGCCCTTACAGGCAGATGGACCGGCGGTCCTGCAAAAGCCGCCATAGTTGGCAGCTCCCTTTTGGGGACATTGGAGGGTGCAACGGTTGCTAATGTTGTTACCACCGGAACAATTACAATACCCTTAATGAAACAGAACGGTTTTTCAGCGAATGTTGCAGGCGCAGTTGAATGTTGCGCCAGTAACGGCGCACAGATTATGCCGCCGGTGATGGGGATAGTCGCATTCATGATAGCAGAGGTGCTCGGGGTTCCCTATGTCTCTGTCTGTATCGCAGCGATCTTTCCTGCGCTGCTTTACTACTTAGCTCTTTTCACACAGGTACATTTTCATTCGGCCAAGATGAGGCTGCACGGGTTACCTGCTGATCAATTGCCCTCCATTAAGAAAGTTCTGAAAGATAAATGGTTTTATGTGATCCCCGTCTTCGTTCTCATTTATGCTCTTGTCTGGCTGCACCTCCCTGTTCAGCACTGTGGTCTTTATGCAGCTCTTTCTGCCATTGTGGTGACGATCATAGATTTCCAAAGAAAAAAAGAGACGAGGAAAAACCTGAAAGGGTGGGTTGTATGGTTTATTGAGATTATGGAAAGTACGGCAAAGGACCTTCTCGTACCTGCAATGGCCTGTGCCTCGGCAGGAATCGTCATTGGTTCCATAGACACGAGCGGGTTTGGTTTCAAGCTTTCGAGCATGCTTGTTAATCTCGCCGGGGGAAATTTGTTTTTTCTCCTTCTGCTGACGGCAGTAAGTTCATTTATACTCGGGATGGGCATGTCGTCGGTACCATGTTACCTTGTGCTTGCTATCCTTGTGGCTCCGGCAATGGTGAAAGCCGGTGTAGCTCCCATGGCTGCCCATCTCTTCGTTTTTTACTGGGGTATAATGTCCTTCATCACACCGCCTGTTGCTGTAGCAGCTTATGTAGCTGCCAGTATATCCAAAGGGGACCCTATGAAGACAGGCTACATTGCCATGCGCTTAGCCTTTGTGAGCTACGTAGTCCCTTTTGTTTTTGTCTATAACCCCGGATTGCTACTGGACGGATCATGGAGTACCATAATCCTCTCCATAATCACTGCAACAACGGGTGTTATTGCTATTGCCATAGGATTCGAAGGTTTCTTAGCAAAAAGACTTACTTTTGTAGAGAGGCTGTTCTTCATAACCGGAGGAACACTGGTATTTGCACCGACAACAAAGGTCAGCGGATGGTTTGACGTTATAGGATTCATTATAATTCTCTTCGGGATCATGTTGCATACAAGAAGGTCTGTTGACAGTTTACTATCAAGGAGTTAAGGGACATTGGAAGTTGAATATATTTCAAAGAGATAAAGATTAGAGGGGTAAAACGATGAACATCCAACAAGATGATACATGGATAACGAGCATGTGTGGCAGGTGCTACGGTGGCTGTGCCGTGAGAGTTCACCGTATCAACGGTGTAGCCACCCAGATAGAAGGAAATCCTGATTCTGATATGGGTGCAAGGGGAGGGTTATGTGCTAAAGGACTCTCAGCTCTTCAGGTGCTCTACGATCCAAACCGACTCAATATGCCCCTAAAGCGAACCAATCCCGAAAAAGGGTTGCATGCAGATCCGAAGTGGAAGGAAGTATCCTGGGAAGAAGCGCTGACCGAAATAGCCAGCCGTCTCGGAAAAATACTCCGGGAAGAGCCCGGAAAATTACTGGCACAGACTTCAGTACTAAGGACTTTTTTCTCTTCCTTTGGCCTAAAGCCTTTATTTGACGCGGGAATGAAAAATATCTGGGTAGGAGGGGGAGGACTTCACTGTGGGGCTGGAGCGCACGCAGTCGCCGGTATGATAAATAGCTCATGGTCAATAGTACCGGATTATGATAATTGTAACTATATTATCTATTTTGGCGCCAGCAAAGGCACCGCGGCAGGTCATTCATCAGGAATATCCACCAGGCTTGCTGCAGAGTGCCGGGATAGAGGGGGGAAATTCGTTATTTTTGATCCCCAATGCAATTATGCCGGAGGGAAAGCATCAGAATGGGTGCCCGTCATCCCTGGCACTGACGGGGCAATAGCTCTTGCCATGTGCAATATCATTGTAAATGAGCTGGGTATTATAGATAAGGTGTTTCTAAAAGCAAAAACCAATGCGCCGTACCTCATAGGGCCTGACGGGAGATACGTAAGAGACAAAGAAACAAAGAGATGTTTGGTCTGGGATCAGGACGAGGAAAGGGCCGTACCCCACGATTATCGCGAGATTCCGAATTATCGGGCAGCTTGTGCAGTGAATTATGCGCTGGAAGGAGAGTATAAGGTAAATGGTATTGTCTGCTGTCCTGTTTTTGAGCGTGTAAAAGAGCACCTCAAGCAGTATACACCTGAAATGGCATCAAAGGTATCAACTGTGCCGGCAGAGAAAATCCGAATTATAGCTAAGGAATTTGCCGAGGCAGCAAGAGTGGGGAGCACTGTTATGTTGGATGGACATGAAGTCCCCATGAGACCGGTATCCGCTGTGCTTTTTCGTGGAGGCGAGGGTCACGAAAACTCCTTAATGACCTGTTTCGCCATAGGGCTCCTCAACGGGATTGTCGGATCCGCTGACGTGTATGGAGGTACCCTTGGATGGCCGCCACGGTGTCTTGGATATCCCGAAACAGGCAGGTTCGCTTTTTCACCGTACATGGGGGTCGATGGATTTCTGCAGACCGATTATTTCGGGCCAGCCATGTTACACCCGCCCCATCGTATCAACGAGGTTAAGAACACATTTGATGGATTAACCGGAAGAGTAATACTAGAAACAGTGCGTGATAAAGAAGGCAGATTAATTGTGGAGTCAGGATCTGTTGTTACCCGGGATATTGCATACGAACTGGCCCGTCTGCCGGAAAGGATGATAAAGGTAGAAGAATTTAAGTCATGCGGGCCATGGCCCCTCAAGGATCCTGCAATGACAGGCAATGCCCAATTGAAAGATATCTTTGGCATTGGTTTTGACCCAGGAGTATTCGGGGCAAGCGATCAGGATGAAATATGGCAAAAGATCAACCTGCCCTATAGGTTCGAGATGATGTTAAGCTGGGGGTGTAATACTCCGCTTAGTGTTGGAAGCTGGGAGGCCATAGAGAATAGCCTTAAGAAGATACCATTTATCGTGGTAGTGGAACTTTTTAATACAGAGCTTACAGAAGGTTTTGCCGATATTGTGTTACCTGACTGCTCTTACCTGGAAATGTTGAGCTGGACCGAAGGAAAGGGACAGAATTTTAACTATCCTTACGGCATGGGCGACTGGTGTTTCCATACTGTGCTACCCGTAGTAGAGCCGGAAAAGGAACGGAGAAGCTTTTTGCCGGTTGTCTGGGAGCTTTTTGACAGAATGGGGATGAGGGCAATACTAAACAAATCAATGAATGACTTTTTTGATTTTGATGAGAAACACGCCTTGAAACCAGACGAAATATTTACCGAAGAGAGTCTGGCAGACAGGTCTCTGAAGTTCTGGTTTGGTGAGAAACATGGCTTGGATTACTTTCGGGAACATGGTTTTATCAAGTGGCAAAAAAAGGTGGAGGAAGCCTACTGGAGATATTTCGTTGACTGCAGAGTGCCTATCTATCTCGAGTTTTTGATAGATATGAAGGAAAAAATGAAAGTAATAACTGATCGAATAGGGCTTGACGTTGACTACACGCAGTACACCCCGTGCATTTCGTGGACACCTTGTTCAATACACAAAGTAGACGACCCGGAATATGATCTTTACTGCTTCTCGTACCGCGATGTGCTTCATACAGGCTCTGCTACCATGGAGCAGCCCTGGATTGATGAGGCAAGCATGATGAATCCCTATACTTACCACATATGTATGAATGAAGACACCGCAACGGCAAAGGGTCTTAAAAGTGGTGATTCGATTGTGGTTGAGACGGTAACAGGCAGGAGGGTAACGGGAACCTTGAAGACAATGCAGGGCCAGCATCCACAAACGTGCTCAATCGCCGCCTGCGCCGGCCATTGGGCAAAGGGAATGCCTATTGCTAAGGGCAAAGGGACAAATTTCGATAATCTCCTTGAAATAGACCTTAAACATTCCGACCAGCTAAGCCTCAATCTCGAAACGGCAGTACGGGTCAGGGTGATAAAAATTTAGAGGGGTGGTTTATGGCGCGATGGGGCATGGTAATAAATCTTAACAAGTGTATCGGGTGCTATGGTTGTATGGTTGCCTGTAAGCAGGAACATTATCTTCCTCCGAAGATATTCTGGGGGAGGGTGCTTGTAAGTGAAGCAGGGAAGTTCCCCAGTGTAAAGAAACTCATTTATCCCGTCCTCTGTAATCATTGCAAGGACGCTGCTTGTGTAAATGTATGTCCTACCGGAGCCTCTATCAAGAGAGAAGACGGTATTGTGATAATTGACTACGATAAATGCGTGGGATGTCGCTATTGTGTAATGGCCTGTCCTTATCAGCAGAGAACCTTTTACGGGGATGACAGCACGCAGTATTTCCCTGGCCAGGGCTTCACAGAGTGGGAAATGATCGGGAAAGAACTCTTTCCTCTGCAGGAAGGTACAGTAGTGAAATGTACTTTCTGCGCGGAAAGGATCGATGCAGGGATTAAACGAGGATTGAAACCCGGAGTTGACCGTAATGCCACTCCTGCATGCGTGAATGCCTGTCCGGCAAAGGCAAGGTATTTCGGAGATCTTGATGACCCTGAAAGCGAGATTGCAAGATTGGTGAGTGAAAGGAAAGCGTTTCAGCTCGGTCCAGAGTTTGGCACAAACCCCTCGGTTTACTACATTATCCGGTAGATCGGAACAAGGAGGCAGGGATGGTGAAAGCCTATGATTGGATGGTAAAATGTACACCACAAACAGAGTGGATAGAACATAAAGGTATTCTTTTATGGCTCGCTTTTTTCTTTATAGAACTGGGAGCAGGGGCATACTTCGTCGGCTCATTTTTCAATAGTCTGCCTGCCAAGGGTATTGGGTGGCTTTTATGCGGGTTGCTGGGAGGCGGATTACACTTCCTGTACCTCGGGCGACCTTTCAGATTCTACCGTATGGTCGTAAGACCGCAAACTTCCTGGATATCAAGAGGGATGATCTTTGTGTCACTCTTTCTTCTTCTCGGGTTTATCAACATCGTTTTGGGTTTCTTTTCCATTACTTCGAGCATTCTCTCTGTATTGACTATAGTGCTCTCTTTTCTTGTTGTCATATACGGCGGGTTCGCCATGTGCTGTATCAATGGTATCCCCCTCTGGAACACGGCGCTGTTGCCAATAATCTATGTAGCGAGCGGACTTTGGGGGGGTGCGGGTATAACCCTTGGTGTAGCGGTAGCAAAAGGTTCTGCACAGATGCTGACCGGTGTTGAAGAGTGGGTCCATCTGCTGCTCATAAGTTTCATCATCCTCCTTTTTACGTATCTCATCAGTATAAATTATGGCACCATCGCAGCAAAGACATCGATTTCAGAAATTATTAAGGGCAAGGGATGGTACATATTTTGGATAGTAGTGGTTATTATAGGAATAGGTATACCGGTTATCGCAATGATGACCGGTAGCCGGTCAACCCCGGCAGCAATACTTTATCTGACACTTTTGTGTGAATTGCTGGGAGACCTCGGCATGCGTTATCTGATCCTGAAATACGGTTTCTATAACCCACTTATTCCCAAAACTACTTAATTAAGGAGCTTACAATGAAAGAGATAAGGATTCACGGCAGAGGCGGTCAGGGTGGAGTTATGATAGTGCGGATGCTGGCCGCCGCCCAAGTCCTTGAGGGGAAATGGGCCAGTGGATTTCCGTCATTCGGCATGGAAAGGCGGGGAGCACCAATTATGGCATTCGCTCGATTTGATGATAAACCAATCTGGGAAAAAACCAGGGTTTATAACCCCGATTGTCTGGTGGTTATTGATTCGGGTTTTATCTCATCCCCGACCTTATTTGACGGTATAAGACCGGACAGCACTCTCATTATAAACGCACTCAATCCAGTAAAGAAACAACTCCACAAAAACATCAGCCTCATTGGCTCTGTTGATGCAACAAAAATAGGCCTGGAGGAGGTAGGAATAGCGGTGACTAACACCGCCATGCTTGGTGCCTTTGCCCGCACAACGGGATGGGTGCAGCTAAATTCTCTCTTGTCTATTTTGGGAGATTACTTTACCGGCGATAAACTGGAACAAAATCGAAAGTGTGTAGAGCGGGGATTTAAGGAAGCAGAGTCTGTGAGATTCTAAGGGAGGAGTTATGAAGCTTACAACTGAATTCGACACACCTTGGGCATATTCCGATAAGATATTAATGCTTAAGACCGGGGAGTGGAAATACCAAAGGCCAGTGGTGACAGCGAGCAAATGCTGCCGGTGCGGAGCGTGTTCCCTCTTCTGCCCTGTGGGGTGTGTGAGCGATATGGGAAGCCATTTCGAGGCAAATTTGGACTATTGCAAGGGATGTGGTATTTGCGCCCGAATATGCCCTGTGGGAGTTATTGAAATGGTGAGGGAGGCATAAGATGAACAATAAAAGCACTTCGAAGGAGATCAAAGTTCTGGACGGAAACAGGGCGGCAGCTTATGGTGCAATGTTGTGCCAGCCAGATGTCATAGCGGCATATCCCATCACCCCCCAAACAGATGTTGTGGAAACCCTTTATAACTTTAAGGCTCAGGGGTTATTGGATGCAGAGTTAATCGAACCGGAAAGTGAGCACTCGTCAATGGGTATTCTAAGAGGAGCAGCGGTTGCCGGAGGAAGGACTTTTACAGCAACGGCCGCTCAGGGGCTGGTCTTTATGTTTGAAAACTGCATACAAGTGGCAACGCAGCGTCTCCCTATTGTAATGGTTAACGTTTGCCGAGAGATCGCAGGGCCTCACATAGTGGTCTCTGGCCACTCGGATATCATGATGACCAAGGGGATGGGGTGGATTCAACTCCACGCACGGTCATGCCAGGAAATTTTAGACCTGATAGTGATGGCTTACAAATTGGCAGAAGACAAGGAGATACGCACCCCGGTTGTTGTCTGTTACGATGGCTGGTTCCTCTCTCATATGTGGGAACCGGTAGAAATTCCGACTCGCGAAGAGGTGGCAAAGTTTCTCCCACCGCTTGAGACAAGCCCTAAGGTAGATCCTCAAAACCCAATGGTGTTTGGCCCCTGGATATCAAGTAGGGTGGCCACTGAATATCGATATAAGCAGAGCGCTGCTATTAGCCGGGCTAAGGAAAAATTTGATGAAATAGCCCGGGAGTTCCAAGAGAATTTTGGTAGAGGCTACGGTGGGCAAATCGAAGAGTATATGACTGACGATGCAGATATAGTGCTGATAGCTATGGGAAGTAGCGCCAGTACCGCCAGAGTTATAATAGATAAAAAGCGTGCCGAGGGATTAAAGGTAGGGTTGTTGAGGGTAAGGATGTTCAGGCCATTTCCAAAAGAAAAGTTAGCCACAGCCTTAAAACAGAGAAAAGCTATAGGGGTTCTGGACAGAAGCGTCTACTTCGGCTGGGACTGCGGTAACGTTTTCCCGGAGGTAAAGGCTGCCTTGTATGACCTGGGTATAAAAATACCCATGCTTGACTTTATCTGCGGTCTTTGCGATTCAGATATTACGCCGGGAATTATCGAAAGAGCTATTGACTTCGTAGACCAAGCTGCTCAAGGTAAGTCCTACAACGAGGTTACCTGGCTGGATCTTGAATAGATACGGGAAAACGCATTGGAATTTTGGAGGAGATAAATGAAACTATCTAATTTCGTACGAAAGATACGCAATGTCTGTCCGTCAGATTGTTTTGCTTGTGAGGAAGCATGCGCCAAAAAGATGGGCAATCTTGGTTCGGTAATCAATGCTAACCAGGTTCGTAAAGCTGGTGTTTACAAGGCAATAACCTGCCTGCAATGCAGGAAACCTGAATGTAAAGATGCTTGCCCTAATGATGCCATAGTCCAGGATGAGGAGAATGGTATAGTAAGAGTTATACAAGAAAATTGTATAGGCTGTGAAACTTGTATCGAAGCTTGTCCTCATCAGAATATGCTTTTCGACTCAAATGCTCGGATGGCCTTGAAATGTGACTTGTGTGGTGGTGCGCCGGAGTGTGTCTCTGCATGCCCCTACGGAGCATTAGAATTTTTCCGGGGTGATAATATTCGGAGCTATTTGAGTGATGAGGATTTCTTATCTCCGGGAACAAGGGCCTGTGCCGGATGTCCGGGTGAGCTCATTTATAGGTTTAGTCAAAGAATCTTGGGAAGTAATACTGTATTCTTCGGATGTCCGGGATGTATGACTATATTGATGACCGGCCATGAAACTATGGCCGGGAGTCGGTTACCATATGTTTCTTGTCTTTTCACTAACGTTATCTCGACGATGACCGGAACTTACAGATACTATCGTCATATTGGGAAAGAGGCAAATCTTGTAGCCTACATTGGAGATGGCTGCCTATCTGACATTGAGTTTCAAGCACTTTCGGCCGCAGCTATGAGAAAAGAAAAATTAATAGTGCTTTGCTACGATAACGAAGGCTATCAAAATACGGGTAACCAGATGAGCAGCACTACCGCTTTTGGGTCTCTGACGACTACCAGTCCCGTTGGTGGGGAACTACATGGAAAAGACCGTGACAGCAAATACATGCCTCTTATTATGGTTGCTCATGACATTTCATATGTTGCCACGGCGAGCCCCGCCTACCTGGAAGACTATGCCCGGAAACTCACCAAGGCCATGAATGTTAAGGATGGCATGTCCTACATACACATACTGACCCCCTGCCCAACGGGCTGGGGATTCCCGATAGATAAATCCATTGATGTAGGCAAACTCGCCGTGGAAACTAATTATTTTCCGCTATGGGAATATGAGCAGGGGGTACTGCGCCTAACTTATAAAATCAACACGCCACAACCGATTGGCGACTATACCAAATTGATAGGCAGATACCGTCACATGAATGAGGATGAGCTTCAGCAACTCCAAAGATTGGTGGACAAACGTTTTAATAAATTGGGGTTTTATCCTCAGTCCCTCCAGCAATAGGGGGGGGTTAAGTTTGAAAAATAACGAAAGGAGGACCAGACTCCATGTACCTGCCTGATTTTGACTATTACGCACCTGCGACTCTGAAAGAAGCCTGCTTCAATCTTGCCCGATTGGATGGCGACGCGAAGGTACTTGCAGGGGGAACCGATCTTCTTCCCCACATGAAAAACGAGGTAATAGCCCCGAAGGCTCTTGTATCGTTAAAGGAGATCCAGGGCATGCAGGAAATAACGTATGTTCCTGGCAGGGGGGTGGTCATCGGGGCCAAAGCAACCCACAATGCCCTTGTGCGTTCACAGGTGCTGCGGGACAGATATCCTTCAATTTCCGAGACTGCCCACTCGATGGCTAACTACCAGATACGGAATCGAGGCACTATAGGAGGAAACATAGTGAGTGCGGTTCCATCCGCTGACTTGCCGCCTATCCTCATGGCACTGGATGCGAGTGTAGTCATGGCAGGTCCTCATGGAACGAGAACGATCCCGTTGGAACAGTTCTTTGTTGGACCGCGTTGTTCCGTTATCGCCTGCGACGAGATCCTTACTGATATTGTCATCCCTGATCAAGCTGCAACAGGGAGTGCTTATTTCAAATTCGGGCTTCGCCGCTCAGGAGCTCTTGCCGTTGTGGGCGTGGCGGCCAGTATCGTTGTAAATGAAACCCGCGTTGCACAGGCTCACGTTGTCTTGGGTGCTGTGGCCCCAACACCAGTGAGGGCGTTTAAGGCCGAACAATTGCTCATAGGAAATTCTGTGACTGAAGCCTTACTCGAGGAAGTGGGTAGGGCTGCAGCAGATGAATGCAAGCCCATATCAGACATCAGGGGGTCAGAGGAATACCGGCGGGATATGGTTAGGGTTTTCACAAAGCGAGCTTTGCGCAAAGCCCTGCACTTGCCCGGAGAGCAGAAGAGGGGGGTAAAGTAATGGAATGCATTGAGAATAATACCGGCCGTGACAAACGGTATGCCATACAATTGATAGTGAATGGCGATTCCTATAACATCGCTGTGAAAGCGAACACACTGCTCGTCAATGTTTTGCGGGACCAGCTTAACCTTACTGGCACAAAAAAGGGCTGCGAATTAGGGAACTGCGGGTCGTGCACGGTTCTGCTGGATGGAGAACCGGTCGATTCGTGCCTGATTTTGGCTATAGAAGCCGATGGCCACGAGATCATCACCGTCGAAGGGGTGGCGAAAAATAGTCAACTGGATACGGTGCAGCAGGCGTTCATCGATAATGCCGCAGTGCAGTGCGGCTTTTGTACACCCGGTATGATCCTTTCGGCCAAGGCCCTTTTGACACGTAATCCCCATCCCACGGAAACAGAGGTGCGGGAGGCTATTGCAGGCAATTTCTGCCGATGTACCGGTTATGTCAATATCGTAAAAGCCGTGCTCGCGGCGGCGGTCACAAAGGACCGAGGGGCGTGATATGAAAAATGGAGATTATGCCGTAATTGGTAAGAGTGTTCCCAGGATAGACGCCCACGCGAAGGTTACCGGCCAGGCCCTTTATACCGGAGATCTCAAATTCCCGAATATGCTGTTCGGAAAGATCCTTACAAGCCCGTACGCCCATGCGCGCATCCTCCGGATCGATACGTCTGACGCCGAAAGACTTCCGGGAGTGAAGGCCGTCATCACCCACAAAGACGTGCCGTCAAAAAAGTATGGGGTCTCCCCGGCCCGACGGGATGAGAACATATTTTGTATCGACAAGGTACGCCATGTCGGCGATAAAGTGGCTGCCGTGGCGGCGATCGACGAAGAGATTGTATATCAAGCCTTGAAGCTCATAAGGGTTGATTATGAGGTGCTGCCGGCCGTTTTTGACCCTGTGGAGGCAATGGCAGAAGGGGCACCGCTTATCCACGAGGATTATCCTGGAAATATCAACGCAGAGGTCCACCAGTCCTTCGGAGACGTGGAGGAGGCCTTCAATCACGCCTTTCACGTAAGAAAAGACACGTTTGTGGGACATCGCACGTATCACTCTCCCCTGGAGCCGCACGTATCCATCGCCATGTGGGAGGGTGAAAAGGTAACCCTTTATGCAACCACTCAGAAACCCCACTACCTCCAGGTGGACCTGGCAAGGCAATTTGACTTGACCATGGGAAATGTGCGCGTCGTTGCCCCTTTCATAGGGGGTGGTTTTGGGGCCAAGGCGGCTGCGATGGGACTCGACTTTGCCGCTGTTGCTCTATCACGTATCACAGGAAGACCGGTGAAGATGTTCTATGATCGACATGACATGTTTGCCCACAACAGGGGACGACACCGTCAGATCATGGAACTGACAACCGGTGTGGACCGGGAAGGAAAAATCTTAGGGGTCCATGCGAATTTTATTATGGACGGAGGCGCTTACACCGGCAACGGCATTGCCACAGCTTATTACTCAGGGGCGCTTCTCCCAGTCTCTTATGAGTTTGATAACTTCAGGTACGACATGTTCAGGGTCTATACCAATCTTCCGGGCTCGGCTTCCCAGCGCGGTCATGGCGCTCCCCACCCTAAATACGCTCTTGAGAGCCAACTTGACAGGATTGCGCGGGATTTGGATATGGATCCTTTAGAACTACGGCTAAAGAACAGAAGAAAGCCCGATACGATAACGGTAAACGAGTTAGCCGTCAACTCCTGCGAACTGGAGGCCTGCATTGAGACTGCCCGGAAGGTTTCCGGCTGGAATGAAAAGAAGGGCAAACTCCCTCGGGGCGGGGGGATAGGGATAGCACTGGGCGGCTACGTGTGCGGCGCGGCTTATCCCATTTACCGCACAAATCTGCCGCATTCTACCGCGTTAATAAAAGTGAATGAGGATGGGTCTGCAGCAACCCTTTACACGGGGGCGGTAGACATAGGTCAGGGATCAAACACGGTACTCTGTCAGATGGCAGCAGAAGCCATGGGTTTTACGTATGAAAATATGTCTGTAGTGTCTGCTGATACCGAAAGATCGACCCATGATTTTGGGGCCTATTCCAGTCGGCAAACGCTCATGTCCGGTTGGGCGGTGAAGAGAGCGGGAGAAATGATCAAGGCAAAAGTGCTCGAGATGGCGGGAGAAATGATGCAGGTGGATCCGGCCACATTGGACTGCAGGGACGCCATGATTTTTGCAAAGGATAACCCGAGTATCAGAGAATCCTTCGGGAAGGTGACCCGTGAGTATTTTGTTCTAAATGGGCCCCTTACAGGACATGGTTCATACACACCGCCCAAGCTTGGTGGAAGCTACAAAGGGGCCGCGGTTGGGGCTTCACCAGCTTACAGCTTCTCCGCCCAGGTTATTGAGGTGCAGGTGGACGAGGAGACCGGTGAGATAGATCTGAAGGGTGCTTGGGATATCCATGATTCAGGTAGGGTGATCAACCCGGCCCTTGTTCACGGACAGACACATGGCGGTATTTTTATGGGTGTCGGTGAGGCAATCTGGGAGGAGGTACGGTTCGACGAAAAAGGACGAATCCTCAATCCCAACCTGTCCGAGTATAGAATGCCCACAGCCCTTGATGTTCCGATGTTCGAATCGGTGGTCGTGGAGAGTTCCGAACCGGCAGGTCCCTGGGGGGTCAAAGAAGTTGGAGAGGGAGCTGGAGTGCCGACCGAAGGCAGCGTGGCAAACGCCATTTTTGATGCCACGGGGGTTTTTATAGACAGCCTGCCTTTGACATATGAAAAGGTCTGGCGTGCGTTAAAGAGTAAAAGGGAAGGCGGCAATTGAAATATCGTTACGCAGGAGCGTACGAGGTAAATGCGGTCTGCCGTAGCAGGGAATAACAGCATTATAAGAATATAGATTTCCTGAAAATGGAAAGAAGCTATATTAAAAACAATTTTAGGGAGGTTGTAAAATGAAAAAGAAGGACGTAACAAGCGTTAGAGCTGCATTGGAATATCTGGACGACAAGGGTGAGGTCATCCATATTACCAACGAGGTAGACCCGCTGAAACCTGAAATCGCCGGTATTCAGAGAGGGCTTGATGAAGGACCTGCACTTTTGTTCGAGAACATCAAGGGTTATCCCAATTTCCGAAATTGTGGGAATATCTTGAGCCGGCGTGACAGGATTTGTGATCTGTATGATGCGAAAGATCAGTTGGAGTTAAAGGAGAGGCTTAGAGAAGGCATCCGCAAACCGTTAGCGCCCAAAGTCGTCAGCGATGGCCCGGTGCAGGAGGTCCTTATCGACAAAGATATTGATGTTTTGGCTACCCTGCCTATTATTCAACACGGTCCGGACGATGCGGGACGTATCCTTGGTGGAGGCATCAACCTGCTGATGGGGAAATACTTCGGCGGGGGCACCAACGTTTCTTTCAACAGAACCCATTTCCGCGGTAAGGACTGGGCTTCTCAGTCCCACGCCCAGCTCACCCATATCGGTCAGGCCACCCAGAAGTACTACAAGGATGAAATAGTGCCCGTCACCGTCAATATTAATCCGCCTCTCTCAGTCCAGATGGTAGCCGGGGCCTGGAACGTCCGTACAATCGTACCCCGTGGCTCAGATGAGCTCGGTATAGCCGGCGCCTTCCAGGGCTCGCCGATAAACATCGTAAAGGCAAAAACCCAGGATACCTATGCGTGCGCGGATTCGGAAATCGTCATTGAAGGCTACTACGACACGAGCACCGTGTGGGAGACCGAAGAGGCGGAGAAGGCAAAAGTGCAGAGGGAAAAACCGTTCTTTCCGGAGTGGGAGGGCTATCTCGGCAGGTCCTGGATCGTCCGCAAGCTCCAGGTAACGGGAATAACCTACCGCAAGGCCAAACCTATCTTCCACACCGCCATGGCCCGCGGTTTTGAATATGCTGGCTATGACCTGCTGCGAGAGGCCGGCTTGATGGAAATGGCAGACAGGATCGCCCCGGGCATTGTGGTCGACTGCTTTGTGCCGATTGCCTTGCAGTGGGGCGGCGGCGTGATCTTCCAGGTGCGAAAAACAAAGGCACAAGAAGAGGGTCTCCAGCGCAATATACTTACCGCCGCGTTTGCCAATTGCCCGGGAATGCGCCTTGCCGTCGCCGTTGACGAGGACATTGACATCTATAATATGGACGATGTGCTGTGGGCCATTGAGACGAGGGTAGACCCGAAAAATGACATCCTGACGTTCCCGGGCCAGCAGAGAGGCATAGTTGCCCAGCCTCAGGAGCCGATGATAAAGGGCCTCGGCGGTTGGGAAGGCGGCATGGGATTCGACGCGACAAAACCGTTCGTCACAGCCTGGAGATTTACGCGCGGCCACTACCCGTCGGACACGGTGGACTACAAGAGATGGCTGACGGACGAGCAGATCGCACGCGTCCAGGCGCAGCAGTCTGATTATGCAAAGACCTGTGCCAAGCACGGCTGGTAGGAGGGGAACTGTAATGAAAGCGCTGGAAGGCGTGAGGGTCTTGGACTTGTCCCGATTTCAGTCCGGTCCAGTATGCGGCATGATGCTGGGTGATATGGGAGCGGAAGTAATCAGAGTTGAAGAATTAGAGGGGGCCCCGGATAGACACTGGGGCCTCCTCGGCCCGGACGGAGAGACGCTTTCCTACAAAGTAGCGGGCCGAAGCAGGAAGGCTATCACTCTAAACTTTAATGGCGAGGAAGGCAAGGCGATACTTAGAGAACTGGTAAAGAGATCTGATGTCGTACTCCACAATTTTACGCCCGGTGCCCCCATAACCGTGGATCTGGCATATGAGCGTCTCAAGGAGATCAATGGCAGGATTATCGTTGCAGCCATCTCAGGTTTTGGCCAGAATGGACCGGACCGGGAGATGGTCTGTTTCGACCATGTGGCTCAGGCACGATCAGGCGCCCTCATGCTCACAGGGTTCCCGAATTCTCCCCCACTCAAGGCAACAGTCACCAGCAATGACATGATGTCGGGACTTTTTGCCGCCATCGGTATTGTCACTGCCTTATATGATCGAGAGAAAACGGGTGAGGGACAGTTCATCGATGCCTCCCTGCTTGACACTGCATGTTTCTCTGCCCAGATGATGGGTGCCCTTATTCTCTATGATGTCTATGGCCAGATACGCATCCAGGTGGGTAATCTTGGTTTTCATGCCTATATCGGGATATTTGAGACAAAAGACAAAGAATGGGTATTAATCTCCGGCGCCACAAACGGTATCTGGAAAAGACTGACAAAGGTAATCGGACGGCCCGATCTGGCCTCTACCGATACTTACGGCGCCAACGATATGGTTAGGTTCGACAATGCAAAAGAACTGGATCCTATTTTTGCGGAATGGACAGCACAGAGAACCTGTGATGAGGTATTGCATCTCCTTCAATCTGTACGCATCCCCTGTAGTAGGGTCAATACCATCAACAGAATAAAAGACGATCCTCAGGTGCAGGCGCGTGAGATGATCACCTATGTTGAGGATCCTAAGATAGGAACGATCCCCATACCCAGTTTTCCTTTCAGAATGTCGCGAACACCGGGTAAGGTAACCTGTCGCGCCCCTATGGTAGGGGAACATAATGAAGAAATCTATTGCGGGTTATTAGGTTTCAGTAAAAGAAAACTTTCTCAACTCAAGGATAAGGGGGTAGTTTAAGAAGCGGAGTTCTTTAAGATGCCCATAGAATAGATTGATATAGCAGTTGAATGGAAAGGAATTCCAAACCGTTAAAATCATCTGATTTAAGAAAACTTGAAGAAGAAAACAGAAAACTCAAAGAGGTTGTATTGAACCAGTTGTTAATGATCACCAGCTTAAAAAAAGATGAACTTGGATTAGGACCGGGAAGGCTTATGGAAAAACGGAAAAAGGAGATTATACAATTTGTGCAGGATCAGAAATATCAAGGTCGTACCGTAACGGCAACTATTAGAGATATTAAGATAAAACGTTCAACCTATCATTCCGGGTTTATGAAAAAAATCAAGGCAGAGGTCATCGGTCTCAAAGGACAATGTAACGCAGCCCACAAGGTAGGGACCGATTTGAGACCAGTTGCTGGAATACCGGGGCATGTACAGTTTTCTCTATAATGCTATCTTCCTAGCACTCCAAGTGATGCAGTTTGATGGCAATTACCCTTGGGGAACAGATGAAGCAGTTGCTCATTGTCCTGACAGCTAAAATTTACTTACCATAAAGTTATGGGGGGTCAATGTGTGACAAGTGAACAAAGCTCCGGCAGGGTTGAACCAGAAGACCCCCATCTGGAAGAATTGGAGAACCCCCCCTCCTTCCCCTGCCGCTTGGTCTTTTTTGATGAGCACCTGTCATATTGTGGTATAGATGCAGGTAATGTAAAAATGGAAACAGGAGGTATTGTGAAAAGAATCGTGGTAGGAATTACAGGAGCAACAGCCGTTATTTATGGGATACGGCTCCTTGAGGTCTTAGCGGAACTGGATGTGGAGACCCATCTGATCCTTTCTGAACAGGCCAAGAGGAACATATGCATAGAGAGTGAATACGAGGTCGATGCAGTGGAAAGGCTTGCCCGCCGGGTGCACGATATAAAGAATATGGCAGCCTCCATCTCAAGCGGATCCTTTAAAACCAGCGGAATGGCGATCGTTCCGTGCACGATAAAGACATTGTCGGGCGTCGCCCATTCATATAATGATAATCTCATTGTGAGGGCTGCTGACGTTGCTCTGAAGGAAAGAAGGAAACTCGTTCTTATGGTAAGAGAAACGCCTCTGCATAAGGGTCATCTTGAGATGATGTCCAGGGTTGCCGATCTGGGAGGTGTTATCCTCCCGCCTGTTCCTGCCTTTTATAATGCTCCAAAAACGATTAAGGACATCATCGACCACACCGTAGGGAAGATCCTTGACCAGTTCGACATCGACCATTCCCTGTTTAAACGATGGGAGGGCGTGGAAGACGACACACAGACAGCGGGGCTGAATATGGTTCGCTCAGCCTAAAAAAGGATAGCATCTTTTAAGAAAGAAATTAAAACGCAGAAATTAGTTGATAAGATAACATAAATTGCCCTAATTCCATTTCTAATTCATAAGTGCAGTCATAATCCAGGGCCACGCAACAATGGAACAGACCCTTTTCGTGTTGCGCTCCAGTTCCCGTAACGAAGGCTGGAAAACTAACATTATGGCCTGACCAGTTTTTGGGGAGCGGTCATTTTAGTGGAGAAACTAATTCTAGAGGTGGTACAACGAGTGAGGGCAGGTCATTCTGCAACGAGAACCTGCCCCGCTACAAGCACCCCCGAAAGATTATCTTCGACAGCGTACCCAGAAATCCAACAGGGAAGATCGAGAAGCCAAAATTGAGAGAAAAATACATTACCAAATAAGGATACACATACAGTATTACTTGAGGAGGTCTCACCATGGCTGAACAGAGGAAACCAAGGGCGCTTGCAACACAAACCGCAGCAAAGGTACCGAAAATGGTGAGGGCGAACATGGCCGCTACCCTTTCGGCAAAGGAGGAGGGCAAGAAGGTCGCCTATGCATACATACAGGATGCCCACGACGAGATTCTCCAGGCCATGGATATTGTTCCTGCCTGGGGGGAGAGTTTCTCAGGCATATGCGCTGCCAAGCGTGATGCGGAGAAATATCTTCAAAAAGCAGAGTCGGACAATTTTTCCCGTTCCCTCTGTACCTATGCAACATGCAACCTTGGTTTTGACATGCTTCGCGAGGAATTGGGAGAAACCCCTCCCGGCGCCCCCTGGGGTGGTATGGGCAGACCGGATATGATCATCGGCAGCGCCCAACAGCTCTGCGACCCCCGGTTCAAGTGGCCGCAGGCAACGCAACATTACCTCCACGATGTGCCTGTTTTTGTAGGGGGCATGTATTATCCGCCATGGGACACTAATATCGACCGGAAGGACGTGGAAAAGTTCTATGTGAGGTATGCCACAGAGGAACTCCATGAATGCGTCCGCTTCTGCGAGAAGCATACCGGGAAAAAGATGGACTGGGACCGGCTGGAGGCCATCGTTGACCTGTCGGACAGGACCTGGGACCTTTTCATTGACACCTATGATCTCCGTAAGGCCACCCCGACACCCATGGATACGGGCGACGCGATGAACACCATGGTGCCCATCACCTTTATGCTCGGGACGCAGGAGGCCTACGATTTTTACGCGGAGTTGAATGCGGAGCTGAAGCAGAAAATAAGCGAGAAGAAAGGCGTCGCCGACGAAGAGAGATACAGACTGGCCTGGGGGGCCGGTTTACCTTCCTGGTTTGCGCTGGGTGATTTCCAGTATTTCAACGAGAAAGGCGCTGTCTTTCCCGCGGAGACCACCTACCGTGTGGCCGAAAAGCTCTCCAGGCTTGATCTTCCCAAAACAAGCGATCCCCTGGAACACATCGCCTGGAGATTTATACGGTATTATACCCACTGGTATGATAAGGCGCGGAAGCGTCCCGGTTCAATCCCGAAAGTTGAGCGCATTATAGAACTTATAGAGGATTACAGGCTTGACGGCGTGGTGTTTCACTCTGCCTTCTCATGCCGGAGCTGGCATGCGGGGATCATTATGCAGGCCGAGACCTTAAGAAGGGTATACGACGATATACCCACCCTCATCATGGAGGGTGACATCGTCGATATCAGCTCTTACAACGAGGTGGACACCCATAACCGGATCGACGCCTTCATAGAGGTATTGGAGACGGCGAAGTCGAGACACAATCAGTAAGCGCCCTCAATCTGTAGTTTTGTTTTACATTCAATAAACCCGGATTTTCCACTGGGGTGAGCATCTGTGTCGGGATCTCTATTCCCAGGACGCCCGCACGCGGGTACCCGGCTCGTGAACTCGCTATAGATTCCTATTCGCAAACACGCCCATACGCTCCAGCGGCTGCCGTTATCGGGGCTCGCGTTGCCCCCTCCACGCGGCCAACCCACCGGGTGGGTGCCCCGGTCCATGGAGCCGCCCCTTCTATCCCAGGTTGTGAGCTGGTTTATGCCGCTCGCGCTTAAGCTTCGGAACTTTTGCTTATATGCAAAAGACCGAGCTTCCTCGCCTCGCGACGGTTTGTTTAAGGAAAGCCCGACACAATGCTCTCATGACGTATCCGGGATTAATTATTGGATATTATTTGGACTTTGATGTTTGAGTGCCGTGTATGGTTTTAATATGTTCCAGTGCTGTTTCTGCAAGGGTTTTTATTACAGAATCGGATGAGCTGTTCAAAATATCCTGATATATCTTTTGTGCCTCTTCGTTTTTGCCCCTGCTGTAGTATACCTTGCCGAGATAGA